>CAYSQK010000006.1:2583-22300 GCA_964433075.1 uncultured Dehalococcoidales bacterium | reverse complement strand
GGGTAAGATTTAGGTTTTCGAGGCTGGCGCTTAAATCGACATACTCTTCGGTCACGTCCTGGCTGGAGGTGTTTTCATTCGTCACTTCGACAGCCATGCTCCGAAGGGCGGCGAGGGCGCTGTTAAAACTGACGGCGTCGACGCGGATGCTGATGCTGCCGGCCAGTTTATCACCGTTTTTCCAGACCGACGAAGAGACAACATAGCCGTTAAAGTCTTCGGCGTATCGGGTAATCGATTCGATTGCTTCCGAGACATCTTCGACGACGAGCGAGATATTACCGGTGCGGACAATCATGCGGTCGGGGATGGATACCGTGGTAAAGCCGGCGCCGGATTCTCCTTCATATGCCGAAGATTCTTCAGACCATACCACCATCTCGTCATTGTCCCTGTCGTAAGCGGGAGATTCAGGCATCGGATAGGAAGGAGACGTTGCCCCGGTGCTTTTTCCGTCACCGAGCTGGGAGAGAATGATTCCCTCTTCCTCGACCGATTCGGTGCCGCTGGCACAGGACGCTATCACCGGAATCGTTAAAATGAGTATCAAAAAGAGCGAAATGAACAGTTTTTTCATAGTTCCTCCTTATATTTCCTCTCTGCACTACTTACTATAACGTTTATCGACAGAAAAGGATAGGCATCCGTTCTCTTTTTTTGGTTCGGGTGTATTTAGAGGATATTTCATGTACAATATGGAAGACGAACTTATTCATAGCGTGATGGACAGGAGCTGTTGTGGGCGAAGGGTTTTACATATTTTACCAGGCGGCGATGGTTCTTTCGCTGGTGGCATCGGTAACCTGCCTTGTCTTAATCTGGCAGCGGCGGGGATTGAACGGTTCGGGTGCCATGATTGCCCTGGCAGTCGCCTCGTTCGTCTGGACACTGGGCTTTTTTCTCGAATCGCACAGCAGCACTCTGGCGAGGCAGTTATTCTTCAATAACATCGGCTATGCCGGTTCTCTGAGCGTGACGGTCGCCTGGTTCGTTTTTTCGGTCAACTATACAACCGGACAAAAAATCATCAAGCTGCCGGGGGCGATACTGCTGTCCATTATCCCGCTCATTGCTTATGTTCTGATATGGACGAACGACTTTCATCACCTCATGTGGTACGACGAGTACCTGACGACCTCCGGTCTGTTCACCATTACCAAAAAGACGTACGGTACCGGATTCTGGGTGGTGATGATACACAACTATATCCTCGCTATCGCCGGTTCGGTGATTCTGATCCGGCGGCTGTTTGTCGGGACATCGCTCTATACCCGGCAGGCGATTTCACTGGTCGTTGCGGCGATGCTGCCGCTCGTCTGGAACTTCGTATTCGTTTTCAACCTTTTTTCACTGCCGAGGAAAGACCTGACACCGGTGATGTTCGCTGTTTCAGGCTGGGTTATCGTGTACGGACTCATGCGGCTCAGGCTGTTCGTGGCGGTGCCGTTCGCCCGGAAATTCATTATCAGGCAGATACAGGACGGGATACTTGCTTTCGATACGAAGAACCGGCTGATTGAAATCAATCCGACGGCTTCGAAAATACTTGACCTGAGCCCTGATTTTGTCGGTTCGATTGTCGATAACCTGCCGAGGCGGTTACCGGTACTGGAGATGATGGTGTCCGCCGGGTATACCGGCTCCGAGGTGACGCTGAAAGTCGGGGGAGAAGAGAAGATTTATGAAGTACAATCGGTTCCGATGATCGAGGAATCCGGCACCAGGGTAGGGAGTATCGTTACCATGCACGATATCACCGAGCGGAAAGACATGCAGGCGCAGCTCATTGCCCAGGACCGACTGGTGGCCATCGGGGAACTGACCTCGGGAGTTGCCCACGAAATCAATAATCCGCTGGCGGTTATCAAGGGATTCATGGAACTGCTCCTGAAGCGTGATTTGCCTGCCGATGTAAAAGACGACATCAATCTTATCAACAGTGAAGTCGACCGGGCGGCCAGAATCGTCTCCAACCTGCTGACGTTTTCGAGAAAGACCTCGGAGCCGAAAGTTCCGGTCGATATCAATGATGCAATCGAAAAAACAATCGATCTGCGGGCGTACGAGCAGTCGAATAACAATATCAGGACAGAACTGAATTTAAATCCCGATTTACCGAAGGTACTCGGCAGCGAGTTACAGCTCCGGCAGGTGTTCATGAACATCGTGGTCAATGCCGAGTTTTTCATGAAGGAAGCGCACGGTCAGGGCGTTCTGACGATAACTACCGAGAAAGCCGGTAACTTCGTCCGCATCATCTGTGCCGATGACGGGCCGGGTATTCCGGAAGAGGACATCAAACGAATCTTCAATCCGTTCTTCACGACCAAAGAGGTAGGGAAAGGAACGGGACTCGGTCTCAGTATCGTGCACGGCATCGTTACCGAGCACGGCGGTACCATCTGGGTTGAAAGCACTCCCGGCCGGGGGGCTTCGTTCATCATTATCCTGCCGGCGTACCGCGGCCGGAACCGGCGTAGTGTCAGGCTTTCTTTTTTGTGCCGCTGCCGATGAGGGGCGGGCGGCCTTTTTTCCCGAAGAGCACCTGCAGCGCTTTGATTCGCGGCACTTTCCGCACTTCTTTCACGTACCGGAGCAGGAACAGCACCACCAGCCCGCGGGCGATGCCGGAAAGCAGGAACATGGTCTGGAGGTTCGAGTTAAACAGAACCGGCACGTATCTGGCCAGATAGCCGCCGAGGAGAGCGCCGAGGCAGGCAAAAACGCCGTTCGTGGCGTTGAACAGGGCGATACTCTTCGAGCGGTTTTCCGGGTCAGCGGCGTCATAGACGTAATTGGTGGTGGCGAGGGTAAACCCTGACCAGACGATGCCGCTGTACATCTGGGCGCCCATGATAAAGAACGGGTTGTCATTCAGCAGCCAGACGCAGGGAATAACCGGCATCATGTACGAAGCGACCCGGATGATGTTGACATTGCCGAACCTGTCCGTCCGGCGCCCCCAGAAGGTTTGAAACAGCAGGTTGGATACGGCATTGGCGGCGGTACAGAACATGAAGGTCATGTAGCTGAATTCAAGGTCGCGCAGCATGTAGACCGAGAAGAAGGGGCTGGCGAGGTTCTGGGAAAAGCTCATAAGGGCGACGAACAGGATGAATCTGCCCAGGCTGGATGAGCCGAGGTGTTTTATCATATCCGTCAGTTTCGCACCGGGCACAGGGACGGCGGAGGGTGCCGGCTCGTACATCGTCGAAAGAAAGTAAAACGAGAGGAGCCGGAAGAGGGCGGCGGCGGCAAAGAGGATGGCGAAGCCGATGAAGACATCTCCCTTGAGTATCTCAAGGATACCGCCGGCGATAAAGGTAAAGACAAGGCCTACCAGGCCGACGGTCCTGGCTCTCATGCTGAAATACCGGCCGCGTATCTGCATCGGGACGAGGTCGGCCATCATGCTGCCCCAGGCAGGGTTTCCGATGGCTCCGAAGACACCGCTCAGGGTTACGAGGATAATGAGCCACCAGATTTTCGGTTCAGGCAATACCCAGGGAATAAGGAGCATCGGTATCCAGAGCAGGGCGTGGACAAAGACAACCGGCAGAATCAGTCCCTTACGGCTGCCGGCTTTATCGGTGAGCAAAGGCGAGGCAAGCTGCGACAGTGACATCATCAGATTCGGGATGCTTGCCAGCAATCCGACGTGGAACGTGGTTGCTTTCAGAGCGAGGGCAAAAGCGGTGATATAGTTCTGGGTAAGACCGGCCATTGCTGAGAAAGCTGCACCGTCGAGGGTGGCAGCTTTCAGACTTTGTTTTACCCGGCGCCGTAACAAAGGTATTGGCATATCAGTATTGTGCGCTGTCTGTCCGGCATCGGCAAAAGAAAAACCTTAGCCGAATTCACGTTCGTCTAAGGCTCGAAGATATGCACCACTGCCCATCATGAACAGCCTGTGTACTCCGGTCATTCCTGTTTTTATGGCTTATTTGAATAATAGACCCGGTATTCGTGCTTGTCAATGTACGACGGGTTTAATTTTGTTGGACGGTATGGTCATGCGGGCATTTCAGACCGATGCAGGTTTCTTTTAGTACAGAGCGGGTGTTCCGATACAGGGGACGGCTTGCATAGAATACTGTCAGAGGATATAATTAATCCGAAAATACAGCATCCTTTTCAAGGGGCGACGTAGCCAAGTGGCAAGGCAGGAGTCTGCAAAACTCCCATTCGCCGGTTCAAATCCGGCCGTCGCCTCCACATTTTTTCCACCCGTTTATTTTTCGATGTCAGGATTGAAAGCGTCGATAATCGGCAGCATCAGTTCCCGGTAGTAGTAGTCATAGTCATCCCGGACGCAGGAAAAGAGCATCAGGTAACTGCCTTTTTCATTTTCCGACAGAGCGATTACGGCGGTGATGCCCGATACGCCGGTACGGTAGACCGTCCATTCCAGCCCGTTGGCATTTCGTGTTTCAACAGTATCAAGTTCACCGGTGACACCGAGAGATGTTTTCAGAATGTCGAGAACATCATCCGCTTTCATGCCGGGGGCAGTCTGCTGGGCGAGGGCGGTGATCCCGAGCGATGACCGCTGCCAGGCGGCAGGGGCGATTTCCTGCCATCCTTCGGGGGACAGGCCGGAGAAACCGTAAAGGTCGCTGGTAAAGGGTACGAGGTCTACATCCAGTACCAGGAAATCAGTTTTCCCCATTCCGGCCAGGCAGGTATCCCCCGGTTTTGCGAGAGGGTTATCGATGAATGATGTGGTGATATCGATAACGCACTGCTTTTCAGAGAACACCGTATCGTGGCTGACGCCGGGGATTTCAAAAAAGTAACTGTTTTCGAGGGTTTCCGAGGCGAGGAGTCCCCAGGCAGGAGGGGTAATCGGGTCATAGTTGCCGGCGAGAATCAGGGTGGGGATGGCACTCGAAACCGGCTCATCTTCGCGTGGGTCCGGCTCGGCGGTGTTCCAGTATTCCGCAATATCGAAGAGTTTTCCATCGAGACTGGAGCTGGCGGCAAAGTATTCACGGAATTCGGGGTACTCAGCCAGAGAGGCTTCCACGTCTTCCGGGTCATTGAAGGGGAACTCTTCGCTGAACTGTACCGAGTAATGCATGCCGGTGCTGAGCAGTTCGGCATTCAGGAGCGTTGAACCCATCAGTATTTCCAGAGTACCGAACCTGCCGTCGGCGGCATCAGCGATGATTTTCGGGAGGTGAGGAATGACCTCGGATGAATAGAGGCTGTTAAAAACGAAGCTTATCAGCCCGTTGCCGTCAAGCAGAATATCATAGGTCTCACCGGTCATCGGGTGGGTGATGGTGCATGGTACCGACGATTCGTTCAGCCTGTCGATTGCGATCATGAGGGTGGTTTCAAGGTCCGGATACAGGCGGCTGCAGTCCGGGTCGGCGGCGCAGTCAGCGAAGAAAACACCGAGCGCCCGGAAAAAATTGTCGGGCATTCCGGTATACAAATCGGTTTGAAGCGGAACGGTCGAGGCGAGAATGACGCTCCTGATTCCCTCAGGATAATCGCGCATGGCGGTCAGGGCGAGCCTGGTACCGTAGGAGATACCGAGGAGGTTCCATTCTTCGTATCCCAGAGCGAGCCGCAGGTCATGCAGGTCGGCGGCGCTTTCAATACTGTTATAGTCATTGAGGTCGATGCCTTCGCTGATAAAGCGTTCGTAACACGTTCTGAGCGTTTCAGCTTCCATATTCATCGATTCTTCAAAGCTGACGTCGCGTTCGAGGTTATCGTAGTAGAGGTCAAGCAGTTCCGGGCAGAACAATGAGGGTTGGGAATAGCCGGTACCGCGCTGGTCGAAAACAATCAGGTCACGATTGTTCAGGAGAGGTGCGAATTTCCTTTCGAACATCAGGGACACGGAATCGAGGGCATGCTCACCGGGGCCGCCGGCGAGATAGACAATCGGGTCCGGTTCAGGGTTCGGATTTTTCGTTCTGAAAACGCCAACGTATATTTTTATCTTCGTTCCGTCCGGCTGGCTCCGGTCTTCGGGGACAGTCAGGTAGCCGCACTCGACGTCATACCCCTGCGGAGCGGTGAACAGGCATTCAGCCGGTTCGAATAACGGCGATTCGGTGATTGGCTCGGGTGTCGTTTTTTTGCAGGAGGCAGTCACGAGGGTGATGGCGACCATGCAGCATAAAACGATATTGATGATACGGTGTTTCATATTTTATCTCTCCATAACAGTTCTCCTACTATATCACGTTTGTAACTATTTCTGAAATGAAAAATCAAAATATTTCCGGGATGATGCGACATTATCCGAATAGTTCAGCCTGTCTTCGGCATGAAAATACCGGACGGCTGTGGTAAAATACCTTGGCCTCTTGAAAAGACGACCGGTTTAGCTTTTAATAGTACCGGTGTGCCGTGAAATTTCCGTTATAAATGGAAAACAAGGGGACATTCCGCCGGAATAGTAGTATAATCGTTGTGGCCGGTTGCCATGAAACGGGTAAATAAATACAAAAAACCGGTGAAACAGATATAGTTTCTTATGTGCAATAAGAAAGGGAGGAAATATATCATTGGGTAAAATTAACGTAGCAATAATCGGAGTCGGTAATTGTGCCTCATCTCTTGTCCAGGGAGTCGAATATTACAAGAATGCCAAAGAAGACGAATTCGTGCCTGGTCTTATGCACGTCAACCTCGGCGGCTACCATATCAGCGACATCAATTTTGTTGCCGCATTCGATATCGACAAGAATAAAGTCGGCAAGGACCTTGCCGAAGCGATTTATACAAAGCCGAATAATACGTTCGAGTTCTGCAAAGTTCCGACGACCGGTATCACAGTCCAGCGCGGCATGACCCATGACGGGCTGGGGAAATACCTTTCCCAGGTCATTCAAAAAGCCCCCGGTTCGACGGTTGATGTCGTCGGTATTCTCAAGGAAACCAAGACCGATGTCGTCATCAACTATCTGCCGGTCGGCAGCGAAGAAGCGACGAAGTGGTACATGGAGCAGATTCTCCAGGCCGGTTGCGGTGTTATCAACTGCATTCCTGTTTTTATCTGCCGTGAAAAGTACTGGCAGAAACGGTTCGAGGAAAAAGGCCTGCCGATTATCGGTGACGATATCAAATCACAGGTCGGTGCCACCATTACGCACCGGATGCTTGCCCGCCTCTTCATGGAGCGAGGCGTCAAGCTGGAGCATACGTACCAGCTCAATTTCGGCGGTAATACCGATTTTTATAACATGCTTGAGCGCGAACGGCTGGAATCGAAGAAAATTTCGAAAACGAATTCAGTTACGTCGCAGCTTTACTACGAAATGGACCCCGATGATATTCACGTCGGTCCCAGCGATTACGTACCCTGGCTCAAAGACCAGAAATACTGCTACATCAAGATGGTCGGCCGAACATTCGGTGATGTACCCCTGATTCTCGAGACAAAACTTGAAGTCTGGGACAGCCCGAACTCAGCCGGTGTCGTCATCGATGCGGTTCGATGCTGCAAACTGGCTCTTGACCGCGGCCTGAAGGGCGCCCTGACCGGTCCGGCTTCCTACTTCATGAAGTCGCCTCCGATTCAGTACACCGACCCGGAAGCTCATGCACTGGTCGAGAAGTTCATTGCCGACAATCGTGCTGATAAAAAGACCGAAGGCGAAGCAGCGAAAAAGAATAACAAACCGAAGTCATAAATCCTACTGTCAGCAGGATACAGGTAAGAATGAAAATAGCTTTGGTATCTCCTTATGACTTTGCGTTTCCCGGTGGAGTAACCAGTCACATTTCGTCACTGGAAATATACCTGACCAGAATGGGGCATGAGGTAAAGGTAATTGCCCCTGCATCGAGGGAGATTAAACTTTTTGGTGACCGGTTCATTCCAATCGGTAAGCCCCGCTCTATTCCAAGCAGCGGGTCGGTGATACGTATAGCAACATCGCTTCACCTTGCTCCGGTAATCAAAAGCGTTCTGGAACGGGAGAAGTTCGATATCATTCACCTGCACGAACCGTTCATGCCGATGCTCTGCAGCGCTATTCTTCGATTTTCGAATGCGGTGAACATCGGCACGTTCCATGCCTGGGACGGGAAACCGGGGTATGACTGGGGGAAGCCTGTCAGCACCTGGATGCTGAAGCGCAGAAGACAGAAGCTGCACGGCAGAATAGCCGTTTCAAACATGGCGATGCGGTATGCGCGGAAATACGTGCCCGGTGACTATATGGTTATTCCGAACGGCATCGATGTCGAGCAGTTCAAACAGGATGTTAAGCCGATTGAGCAGTTCTGTGACGGCAAGAAGAATATCCTGTTTTTCGGGAGACTGGAGCGGCGCAAGGGCGGCATCTACCTGATGAGAGCTTTCGAAATGCTCCATAAGGAAATGCCGGATACCCGGCTCATCATGGCAGGGCCGGGGACAGCACTCCGCCAGGTCTACGAGCAGTGGATGAAACGGCACGGGCTGACCGAAAAGGAAATTGTTTTTACCGGTTACGTATCGGAAGAGGATAAAGCCCGGTATTTCAAGACGGCGGATATCTACTGTTCTCCGGCAACGTCGCGGGAGAGTTTCGGTATTGTTCTGCTTGAGGGCATGGCTGCCGGGAAGCCGGTGGTTGCCAGTAACATCGACGGCTATAACAGTGTGGTGACCCACGGCGAAAACGGTCTTCTCTTTCCTCCCAAGGATTCGGTCCATCTGGCCGAAACCCTGAAGACACTGCTGAACGATGAAGAACTGAGAAACAAACTGGCGGAGAGCGCAAAGGAAACTGTGGACAGTTACCGCTGGGACAAAATTGCCCAGAGGGTATCTGATTACTATACAAAAATCTACGAAGAGCAGAAAAGCGGATAGCTGAGCGTAAACCGGACAGAATACAAAATTCCGCATAATGATGAGAGAGGGGAAACGTGCGTGGATAATCAGAAGGTTATTCCCCGGGAGCAAAAGACGGCAACGAAACTGAACAGATTTCGCAGAAATCTCGCCTCTCATCTTACCCCGGCTCTCCTGAACGTTATCGCAAAAACAAAGATTACCCCGAACATGCTGACGGTGTTTGGTTTTCTCGTGACGCTGGTGGCGGCAGGTCTGGTACTGACGGGACACCTTTTCGCGGCCGGTTTCGTGGTACTGGCGGCGGGATTTTTCGATACGCTCGACGGTTCGCTTGCCCGGATGACGAACCGGGTGACGAAGTTCGGTGGTATACTCGATTCGACGCTCGACCGACTATCCGAGGCATCGCTGCTGCTGGCATTCCTTGTCATGTATGGAACGAACGGTCCGGTGCTTGGTGTCTGGATAACCGGTATCACTCTTATCAGTTCGATGATGGTGAGCTACATACGGTCACGGGCCGAGACTGCCGGAATCGACTGCGAAGTCGGAATATTTACCCGGCCCGAGCGGGTGGTGGCGTTTGCCATCGGCCTGCTCATCAGCCGGTTCGAAAATGCGCTGCTGATTGTTCTCGGTATCGTCGCTTTATTCAGCGTCATTACCGTGATACAGCGGATAGTCTATGCCTGGAAACAGTCCGGGAAATAACACCTTTCGGGAGGGACACTATGGCGGTAACAGTAGTCGTTGGTGCACAGTGGGGAGATGAAGGAAAAGGGAAAATCGTTGATATGCTGGCGGAAAAGGCCGATATGGTTATCCGCTTCTCCGGAGGAGATAACGCCGGTCATACCATTATCAACGCCCAGGGGAAATTTGCATTGCGGCTGGTACCGTCAGGTATTTTCAATCCGCATACGACGTGCGTCATCGGCAATGGGGTGGTGATTAATCCGGAAGTCCTGTTGAGCGAAATGGCTTCTCTCAATCAGAGGGGAGTATCGACGGATAACCTGATAATCAGCGACCGGGCGAATATTATCATGCCGTACCACCTGGCGATTGAAAAGTACGAAGAAGAATCCCGGGGAGCAAAAGCAATCGGGACGACCCGCAAAGGTATCGGCCCGACGTTTTCGGATAAGATAGCCAGGCTCGGCATACGGGCGGGAGACCTCCTCCTCAGGGAAGCGTTTGCCGAGAGGCTGAAAGAGATACTCGATGCGAAGAACCAGATTCTCACTGCCGTATACAATGCCGAACCAATATCGTTCGATGCCGTATTCAAGCAGTACTGTGAGTTCGGTGAAAAACTGTCCCGGTACATTCGGGAAACGAGTGAGTTAATCGATAATGCCATTACAACGGGCAAGTATGTCCTGCTCGAAGGGGCGCAGGGAACGCTTCTCGACCCTGATTTCGGGACGTATCCTTTCGCGACCTCGTCTTCACCCACCACCGGCGGAGCCTGTATCGGGGCAGGAATAGGGCCCACGAAAATCGATGCGGCTCTCGGCGTCTATAAAGCGTATATCACAAGGGTCGGCGCCGGCCCGATGCCGACCAGACTCGATGACGAGAACGGGGACCTCCTCAGGGAACGGGGTCATGAATACGGGACCGTCAGCGGACGGCCGCGGGATTGCGGCTGGTTCGATGCTGTCGCCGCCCGTTTGACCAACCGGGTGAACGGATTTACCGGCCTGGTTATCACGAAGCTTGATAATCTCGATATGTTCGAGACGGTCAAGATTTGCACAGCCTACGAACTCGACGGGAAGCACATTACCAATTTCCCGGCGAATGTCAGTGTTCTGGCAAAAGTGAAACCGGTGTACGAAGAGATGCCCGGCTGGCAGACCGATACGACCGGAATTCGTCAATACGAAGACCTGCCGAAGGCTGCCCGAACATACATTGAAAGACTTGAAGAGTTAATTGGCTGCCCGGTCTGCATCGTTTGCGTCGGTCCGGAAAGGGCGCAGTCGATTACCAGGAAAGCGATATTATAAGAATATGCCCTCGATACGGACCGCTCTGTCAGGCGATATACCTCGTATCATGGAACTGTACGAGCAGCTCTCGTCAGGAGGTTCCGAAGCGGAAAAACAGCCGGCCGGTGCGCCCGAATCATTGCTGAAGGCATTCGAAGCGATTGAGACCATGGCAGGCTGTGAACTAATCGTTGCCGAGGATAAAGGGTGGGTCATCGGTACTCTCATGCTGACGATTGTTCCGAGCCTGGGGCATGGAGGGTTACCCTGGACAATCGTGGAAAATGTCGTCGTCGAGACCGGATTACGCGGCACCGGCGTGGGGAAACTCATGATGGAGTACGTGAAAGACAAGTCCCTGGAAGCCGGATGCTACAAAATCCAGTTGATGAGCGACAAGCGGCGTTCCGAAGCCCACAGGTTTTACCATGCAATCGGCTACAACGCGACAGCTGAAGGATTCAGGATGTACCTGTAGCCCTTCTTCTTAATGTTGCTGAGACGCCGCAGGATTTAATTTGAAGGCAATAACAGCCCTTTAGCGGGGATATCGTCAGGAACCTTGACCAAGCTGTTTAAAGCGAAAAAAAGAGAGCCGATTTTCGGCTCTCTTAAATTTTTCCTTCAACAGTGTTAAATCGGCAAGTCTATCGTGTACTTTTTGAGGGTTTCCCTGATGATCGCCTGCGTTTTTTCGGTCGGGGCGACCAGCGGCAGGCGGGGGGTGCCGACATTGAATCCGAGGTAATTCAGCGCATACTTGACCGGTGCCGGATTCGGTTCGATGAAGAGCGAGTTGACGAGCGGTACCAGGTGGCGGTGGATAACGTTTGCCTCATGGAGTTTATCGGCTACCAGGCAGTCGACCATTGTTTTCACCTGTTTCCCGACGAGGTGGGTCACGACGCCGATAGTACCGTAGCCTCCGAGGGCAATGATAGGAAAGGCATCGTTGTCATTGCCGCTCCAGATATAGAAATCTTTATCGACATTATCGATGGTCAGCGCAACATGACCCATGTCGCCGTTCGCTTCTTTGACACCGATAATATTCTTTATCTGACTCAGGCGGGCAATCGTTTCTACAGACATGTTCACCACGACGCGGCCGGGGATGTTGTACATGATAATCGGGAGGCTGGTATTTTCAGCAATCGTTTTGAAGTGCTGGTAAATACCTTCCTGAGACGGTTTGTTGTAGTAGGGGACGACCGAGAGACACGCGTCGACGCCGATTTTTTCAGCGCCCTGTGTTGCCACGACAGCTTCAGAGGTGCTGTTGCTGCCGGTATAGGCGACGAGCGAATGGGTGCCGATAACGGAGCGCACTTCCTGAAACAGTTTCAGTTCTTCTTCCCAGGAAAGGGTCGGCGCTTCGCCGGTCGTGGCGGCAACGACGACGCCGTCGCTGCCGGAGTCAATCAATGCCCTGGCGAGTTTTTTAGCCTGTTCGTAATCGACATTCCCTTTCTCATCGAAGGGTGTCACCATTGCCGTTAAAATTCGTCCGGGTATGTTCATTTTATTTTCCTCCCGGGTGCAGCCAGTCACGTTTGATTACTTCTTCGGCAATCTGAATCGTGTTCAAAGCAGCGCCTTTACGGAGATTATCCGAGACAATCCACATGGCGAGCCCGTTCGGGCAGGAGTTATCTTTACGGATACGCCCGACGTACGAAGCGTCGGTCCCGGCGCACGGCCAGGCCTGCGGATAGACATGGACTTTCGGGTCATCCTGCAGGGTTACCCCGGGTGCTTTCGAGAGAATCTCTCTCGCTTCTTCAGGGCTCATCGGGTGGGTGAATTCCACGTGCACGGCTTCGCTGTGGCCGATAAGCACCGGTATACGGACGCAGGTAGCGGAGATAGCGATGTCAGGAGCATGCATAATTTTCCTCGTTTCCTGAACCATCTTCCATTCTTCCTTGGTGTAGCCGTTGTCCATGAATACATCAATTTCCGGCAGAGCATTGAAAGCTATCTGGTGGGGGTACACTTTCGGAGTGGTCTTTTTCCCATCCAGAACTTCTCTGACCTGCGTTTTCAATTCGTCGATAGCCGGCGTACCGGTACCCGATACAGCCTGATAGGTATCGACGACAATTCGTTTAATCGGGTTGACCTTATGAAGGGGATTCAGCACCACAATCATCTGAATGGTTGAACAGTTCGGATTGGCAATGATACCTTTATGCAGCCTGATATCTTCCGGGTTGATTTCCGGAACGACGAGCGGTATGTCCGGGTCCATTCTCCAGGCAGAACTGTTATCGACAGCCACCGCACCGGCTTTTGCAGCATGCGGTGCGAATTCTTTACTGATATCGGCACCTGCCGAAAAGAGAGCGATATCTATATCCCTGAAAGAATCGGGAGTTGTTTCCTGTACTTCTATTTCCTTATTCCTGACGCGCAACTTCCTGCCGGCGGAACGGTCCGAAGCGAAAAGGCCGATGGATGACATCGGGAAATTCCGCTGTTCCAGTATTTTGATAAATTCACTTCCTACCAGCCCGGTAGCTCCAACGATAGCTACTCTGTACTCTTTCATCTTCCCTTCCTGTTTACAAATTCATTAGTTTATCGAGACCATAGGTATACCCCCGGCGTTTGACCACTTCTTTGACGGCCAGCAGAACGCCGGGTGTGTAACATTCACGGTTAATCGTGTCATGACGGATGCTCAATGTCTGCCCGGCAATACCGAAAAGGACTTCCTGATGGGCCATCAGTCCGGGCAGTCTTACCGAGTGTATCGGGACGCCTTCTACGGTCAGTCCGCGGCTGCGGTAATCCTTGTCGCTGTCATAGGGAGTCGGGAACGGTTTGCCTCTGGCTTCCGCCATCATCCGGGCCGTCATCAGGGCTGTGCCCGAAGGAGCATCTGCTTTCTGGTTATGGTGCAATTCGGTTATCTCAGCCAGCTCCATGTACTTCGCGGCGATACTCGCAAGGTGCATCATCAGTACCGCACCGAGGGCGAAGTTGGGAGCGATGACGATGCCGGTACCGTTATTCTTCGCCAGTTTTTCGAGCTCAGCGAATTCATCCGGGGTGAGACCGGTCGTTCCGATAACGAGGCTGACCCCTTTCTTCGAGGCGGCGCGGGCAGCCGGCATGGTTGCTTTCGCGACCGTAAAATCTACCATGACATCTGCCGGACAACGAGACAGTATTTCTTCGACGTCTCGGGAAAGAGGAACTTCTCCCGTGCCGTCAGGCATCGGGAGAGATGGCTTCGATGCCTGCGAGTCTACCGCACCGACCAGTTTCGTGCCGGTATCGCGACAGACTGCAGCGACAATCTCATGCCCAACCTTTCCCAGGGCTCCGTGGACAATAACCCGTACCGGTTCCATGGTTCCGCTCCTTAATCTATCGGCGATTATTCCGGAAATTCTGGGAACGCTGCTGATTGGGGCGGGAATCCCTGCTTGACTTGAAAGGATAGTCTGCCGAACCCGAGCTGCTGCTCCCTGATCCTCCGGTAGCCTGTTCGAGTACTGCTTTTCTTGAAAGGTTAACCCTGCCGAGATTATCTATCTCAACTGCCTTGACCATGATTTCGTCGCCGACTTTGACAACGTCTTCGACGCTGCCGACACGGTAATCGGCGAGTTCGCTGATATGGACAAGGCCTTCTTTACCGGGAAGGATTTCTACCATGGCGCCGAAATTCAGGATGCGTGTGACTTTACCGGTATAAACCTGTCCGACCTCGATTTCCTTGGTCATGCCCTGGATAATTTCGATAGCTCGGCGGGCGGACGGTTCATCGGATGAACCGATGAGCACTGTGCCGGAATCATCGATATCAATAGTCGTTTTCGTTTCGTCGATGATAGCACGTATCGTTTTTCCGCCGGGGCCGATAACGGCGCCGATTTTTTCGGTAGGTATCGTTAACTTATACACTCTGGGAGCGTACGCGCTGAGATTAGGGCGAGGTTCACTGATAACGGCGTTCATAACGTCAAGAATTTGTAAACGGGCTTCTTTTGCCTGTTTGAATGTCTGGGCGATAATTTCGCTGGATAAGCCTTTTATTTTGGTATCCATCTGAAGACCGGTTATACCCTCACTGGTACCGGCAACCTTGAAATCCATATCTCCGTAATTGTCTTCAGCCCCTTCAATATCGGTTAAAACGGTCCACTTACCGTCTTCACCGGTAATGAGCCCCATGGCAATACCGGCAACGGCTCTCTTGATAGGAATACCGGCATCCATCAGCGAAAGACTCGAGGCACAAACGCTGGCCATGGAGGTGCTTCCGTTAGAACTCATCACCTCGGAGACGAGGCGGATGGTATAAGGAAAATCTTCGTCGGCGGGCAAAACGGCCTGAAGCGATTTTTCGGCAAGAGCGCCGTGCCCGATTTCACGACGGCTGGTACCGCCGATACGGCGGGCTTCTCCGGTCGAGAACGGCGGGAAGTTATAGTGATGAATGAAGCGTTTTGTTTCTTCTATTCCAAGTCCATCGATTCTCTGTTCACTTCTGGTAGAACCAAGAGTGGTAATCGTCATCACCTGGGTCTTCCCCCGGTTAAAGAGGCCGGAACCATGCGTACGGGGAAGGATACTGACTTCGGCGCTGAGCGGCCTTATTTCAGTAATGCCTCTTCCGCTGATTCGGATACCTTTCTCCAGGATGTTTTTGCGGATTTCGTTTCTTACGTTTTTATCGATAGCGCTGTAAATCTCACCGGAATCGATATCTTTCATATCTTCGGCAACGTCTTTACTGAGTGCCGAGATTGCCTCGTCGCGTTCGGTTTTATCGCTGTTACTGAGAGCTTCGACCAGTCTGCTGCCGATTTTCGTTGAGACAGCTTCGAACACCGCCGGGTCTGCCTCTCCGGAAGGGACTTCCTCTTTCGGTTTCCCCAGAGCCTGCCAGATGGCTTCCTGCAGTTTGATGATGGCCTGGTTTGCTTCATGTCCCATCTGGATACCTTTGAGAACGATATCTTCATGGACTTCATTGGCACCGGCTTCAATCATGACGACGTTGTCTTTCGTGCTGGCGACAACGAGGTCAAGGTCACTCTCTCCGAGTTGAGGAAGCGTCGGGTTCAGTATCAATTCACCGTTAACATAGCCGACGCATACGGCACTGACCGGTCCGGCAAAGGGGACTCTTGACATGCCCAGAACCGTTGAGCAACCGATAATCGACAGTAAATCGGCATCATTTTCCAGATCAGCCGACATCACGGTGACGATAAGCTGAATCTCTTTGCGCCATGTTTTCGGCAGGAGCGGCCGTAAAGGTCTGTCAGTCATGCGGCAGGCAAGGGTTGCTTCTGTCGAAGGACGCCCTTCCCTGCGAATAAAGCCACCGGGGATTTTCCCGGCGGCGTACAATCTTTCTTCATAATCAACGGTGAGGGGAAGAAAATCGACTCCCTCCCGTGCTTCATTGGCAATACATACCGTCACCAGGACTACCGTATCGCCATATCGAACCGTCACGGCGGCTTCCGCTTGTCCGGCTAATCTACCCGATTCAATGACAAGACGCCTCCCGGCGACTTCACATTCAAAAGTCTGAGGTACTAACAAAGTATTCTCCTGTTGGAACGTATCCGTTTATTTTCGCAGACCAAGCTGCTTAATCAGGTCGCGGTACCTCTGAATGTCTTCTTTCATCAGATAGGCGAGTAACCTTCTTCGCTGTCCGACCAGTTTAATCAGTCCACGCTGGTTATGAAAATCATGACGATTGCGGGCCATGTGGCCGGTGAGTTGATTGATTCTTTCGGTAAGTATGGCAACCTGCACTTCGGTTGAGCCCGAATCACCTTCGTGACGGGCGAACTTTTCAATGATTGCGGTCTTTTTGTCTTTATCCAAGTCTGTAACTCCTGTGTTTTTCCTTCATTATTTATGTAATTTATGCTATTTCCCAATTATTGAGTATAACATAAACATGCAATTATAGCACGAAACACGGGTGAAAAATTTCTGTTTCAGGGTAATTATACCAGCCCTCTTCACTGTATGCTATCGAAGGATTTACAAAATATTCATACCGTATCCTCCGATATTTACGTCTCTTTGACATTACCGGTGATACGATAACAATCGTGGTTAAGAGTGTTGTTATATTTTTTATCGCTGTTATCTTTACGCTTATTCCGTGCGACGGAAGAGCGGCTGAGACACCCATAGGGTACAGCGGTATTTCCGGAGCTGCGGAGACCGAACAGACATCGGATGAACCGGTCTTTGCCGAGACGGCCGTCGGTGATGCAGGGTCTTTCGTGCTCCGGAATCCCTCCTTTCAAGAGCTGAAGGAATTCATCCTCGGTGATACGACGAGTCGGAAGGAATTTGTAAAGAGTGTGTATGAATGCCGCCACTTTGCAACTGAAGTCAACAATAACGCCGAGGTGAGAGGTATCCGGTGTGCGATTGCCCTCATCTGTTTCGAGGAAGGGCAGCACGCGGTGGTAGCTTTTGAAACGAGTGACCGCGGTCTGGTGTACATCGAACCTCAGACAAATGCGGTGATACGGCCGAAGGTTGGAGGTACGTATCAGGGCGATGATATCAAAGAGATACTCATTGCCTGGTGATGCTTTCCCGTAAAGCGGGACTCCGGGTTCCCCCTCCGGAGCCCCGCTTTTCTCTCATTTCTATCCGCACGCTTTTTCAGTTAGTAACGATATTTCCGCCTTTGCATAAACCAGGCGAAAATCAGGACTATGGAACTGACACCAAGCAGCAACCACCAGTACCAGGCAATACCGATATCTTTTTTTGTGACCTGTTCCGACGGTTGTGTTGCTTTGTCATCCGGTTCGACTGAGGCCGGTTCAGTGTGTCCGTCTGCCGTGTCTCCTTCGACGGTTGTTTCGTCCGGTAACCCGGCGGGTGACTCCTCTTCGGGTAGGGTCGTCGGGGTTTCTTCTTTACCGGCAGGGGGCTGATTTCCGAGGAGTGCAAAGGTGGTGAAATGGGAAATTTTGGCTGTGGCTGTCCTTTGAACAGTATCGACGGTTGTCTCAAGCAACTGCCATTCACCGGCAGTTTCATCATACCAGGCGATAATCAGGTCTTCTTCCGCAGTGCCGTCCGGCAGTTGAGCCGGATTGTACGGGACAGTGAGGTTTACCGACGGGTCGAAGACTGCTCCATCCGGTCCGAGATTCCAGGCAATACCGACGATACTTCTGTCCTGCGGAGGTTCGGGAACATCCTTCGATTCCACCATGCTGATATTTTCGAGCGGTTCGAGGTCGGAAGTAAGCCCGACAGTACCGGCAGGAATAGCGAGCGTAATACCGGCATCATCCGGGGCGATGGTCACGGTTCGATAGAATCTGCCTTCGAAACTGACGAAACTTCGAATATCGGTTGTTCCTTTCGGAAGTGCCGGTTCTTCTGCGGGAGGCGTGTAGGATGAAGGCGGCTGTGACGGAGGCAGCAGGTTTTCCGATGAAGCCACATAGGTTGACATGTGGTCCATCAGCAGTCCGATTGTGTAGAGAGATGTTCCGTTAAGGTTTTCAACCACCAATACTGTCCCGCCCGGAACGTAAACGGTGCCGTCTTTCTCCCCGTTTTTACCGGCCAGTTCGTACTTGCCGGTGGTCTTGTTGAAGTAATAGATATCCGGTTCAGTTGCAGATTCGACACGGACGGTGGTGACGAAATCCTGGTCGAAGTTGATTGTCTGGTCAGGATTACCCATTTCGATGACGACAGCCGTATCCGGCAGGTCAGTGTGGACTGTTGTATCCGGTTTTACGACTCTCGGGGGATTGATGGTACCGCTATATGCTGCTCCGCCGCTGGTAATACTGGTAGCCGGAGGAATTACGACACTGATTTCTGCATTCACATCGACATTCTTGGTAGCTGTTTCATCATTGTCGGTCGTCAGCGTTACCTGTACCGGAATGGTACCGGTCGTTTCGATTACCGTGCTGGTAGTCGTATCCTCGGTGGTGGTTTCGTCGATGGTAAACGGGTCGGTGACGATATATTTCACCGAACTCACGTCGTTCGTCCCGGATGGTGTCGTGACCTGTATATCATATTCACCGGCCGGCAGAGCTGGCGCGGTCACTATTATCAACGTATCATTTTCTATTATGAAGGTTACGGCATCCGTGCCGTTGATTTTCACTCCGGTTACACCAGTAAAATGCTCACCGGTAATTTTGACGCCGGGTTTCTCGGTGTTGCTTGCCGCGAGATTCGGTGCAACGTTGGTGACAACAGGCATGGGCTCCGGTGCCTTTGTGACTTCGTACGACACGTCACTGAGTTTTGATGTGCCGTTGTTGTTGATGACGCGGATTTTGTATACGCCTTCCGGTACTCCGGCGGGTACGGTAGCTTTCAGACTTGCAGCAGTTACCTCCGTGACTCCGGTCAGCCTTATTACTTCGGAACCTTTGACCAGGCGTACTATCGGGGTGCCGGCATTCAGATTGCTGCCGGTAATGGTTATCTGTCTTGCTTCACCGTTATGTGTCTCGGCAGGTGGGGTAATACCGCTGATAACCGGCAGTTCATTGATAGTGCTGAGAGGTCCGGTAACGGTGATTACCGATTTGTTGCCCGCTTCATCGACCGCTTGTACGGCAAACCAGTACTGTGTACCAGGTGCAAGGTTGGTCACCGTAAACGTTTCGGTTTTGCCGGAAGCTTTCGGATTCATGTTGTTGTAGATTTCAGTTGCATCTGCGAAATTGTCTTCGTCGATTACACTCGACGAGCGTTTTATAATGTATTTTTTGGCAAAACCTGTTGTGCCGTCATCGCCGGTAGCTGTCCAAGACAGATTGATTCGGGTCGTTGCCGGGTTTCCGGCTCCGGCTGACAGTCCGGTGACTGCTCCCGGAGGTGTGATATCAGCCTCAACCTGATTTTTTGCTTTTGTTGTTATTTCAAT
>CAYSQK010000006.1:0-2573 GCA_964433075.1 uncultured Dehalococcoidales bacterium | reverse complement strand
ATTTCAATGGTACAGAAGGTCGAATTCGTATTCTGATAGCCGATTGACAGAGCGAAGTAGTATTTCGTGTTTTCCTTCAGCCCGCGGACGATCATCTGCTGCTCCTTACCTTCGGCAGGTGCAGGTTCGCCGGTGATGCGGGTTGCTTTATTCCAGTCTGCATTCGTTACTATCGGTGATGTTGCGTAACGGAAATCGAGGTAGTCTCCGTCCCAGGTGCCTTCGGCAGTCCAGGTCAGGATAACCGAGCTGGCGGCTGTTTTTTCAGCCGGCACCGCGGGTACGGTCAACTGCTTCAGGTGCCAGGGGTCAAAAACGACCGCCCCTGCAACCATAGAAGCGATTTCTGTCTCGTCCGATGTACCCCACCAGTTACGAGTGGCATCGAGAATGAATCCGTTTGTTGGGGTCCCGATTATCTGAATTCCGTATGCGGCATTACCTTCGAAGAAGTTCTTACTGACATCAATATTATCTGCTGCATCGTATATTGCAAAATTCGTATCTCTGCCGTCATACAGTTCAGTCAAATCCAGGCGAATTGCGTCCCAGCCGTTATTATAAAGTTTATTGTCTGTGATGGTATGGTTATTGTTTAAAGGCCCCATGTAAATGCCGTTTTTCTCATTATCATGGATACGGTTTCCGGTGATGGTCAGGTTGGTAACCCCCATCGCGTCGGCGTTTTTGTAATCGCCTCCGATACGGATAACAGCGATGCCGTTGCCGTATTTTTGCGTTGACGTTTCACCCGACGGACTGGAAGGATTGTGATGGATGTTATTGTTTCGGATAGTGAGGTTACTTACACCTCCGGATATTTCGATACCGGACCGATGGGCTCCGCAGATTTCGTTGTCTTCGATGACGGTACCGGTGTAATCTGCATTTGCCGGGGAATTATACGATTTTGCACTTCCCCAGACGAAGACATCGTTGCCGTTTCCCAGACAATCGAAAATCTTATTACCTGACACAACCGTATTAGTAATTCCTGTTTCGTCATCAGGATAACGGGGGCTGGCAAAATAAAGTCCCATTCGCCCGGCAGTCCCATCTTGAATACCCGGGGTACCATTGGTATTGGGGCCGATTATGTTATTTTGTATGATAATGTTGTCCAGAGAATTATCACTTGATGCTCCATCATGGGCTTTTCCAGTTGTTGCGTTTAACCTGATGAGATGGTCATTGGTGCTTTGTTGTAAAGCGTTAATACTTTGAACAATGAAGCCCTTGAATATGACATCGTCGCTCACGATATCAACTATGTTGGATACAGCCAGTGCCGGTTCAGGATTCGTAATTACCGTCTCAACCGTCGTATCCCACGCGTAATCAGCAGGAACAACGTACCCGTTTTTATTAATGGTGTGTGTCGAGCCGAGCAGGGTAAGCGGCTTACTGATGACGATTCTTTCGGTAAACATGCCTGGAGCAGCCTGAAGGGTATCTCCGGGCGATGCTGCATCGATGGCTGATTGAAGCGATGGGTATCCGTTCTCTCCGTTTGTGACCGGTGAGAAACCGGTGCCGGCGGCGGTCCTGAACCAAGGGGCAAAGTCGATATCGCCGACTGCAATCACACCCTGATTATCGATGTTATAGGTATTTCCTGTATGTTCCGGACCATCCGGCGAATCCCACCAGTTATTCACGGCGTTCAAGGTGACGCCGGACAGACAGTTAATCAGACCGCCCGATTCATTGGTTTTCTTGATATCAATGTTACTCAGGGTAACATTCGTTGGGCTGGTATTGTTTTTATCCCGTTCTCCGATTCGGATGCCGATGGTGTTACCGTCAAATGTTCCTCCGTTAACGGTGACGTTTGTGAGCGTTGCCGGTTTAACTTTGTAGCTATCGGAATCATTGCCGGTACCGCGAGCTTTAATAGTCAACCCGGTACCATCGGCAGAACCGATTCCGTTCCCGGTTACGGTCAGATTGGTAAAAGTAATATTCTCGTAATTACCGAACTTCAGGTTGATATCGATACCCGAATTATATTTATCAGCCCAGTCCGGAGATAGCGTTGTAATTCCATTATCGACAACAATCAAATCTGAAAATTCTGAGAATGAAAGTCTTTCAATGTATATTCCCTTCATAGAATTATGTTCGAACCTGGAATTGCTGATAACACAATATTCAAGAGTCTGCGGGTTATCAGACGTTGATTCGCCGCACATAAATCCATAAGAAAGATCTTTAAAGAAACATTGTGTTATTTCCAGGGTATTTACACTGGTGTCTTTATTGATTTTAACGCCGCTTTCAAGCCCTCCATACGTCTTTACCGGTGGTATGTTGTTATCATCGTACGGATGATTGTTCCCAATTACCGTTATGGTGTCCAACTTTATATTAGACAGAGTATTTCCGGGATTCGTTATCATAATCCCAGTCATTTTCCCATCTTGCTGACGTGTTGAATTATCCGTAGTGATATGCAGATTTTTCAGTAACAGGGGATTGCCAGCAGACATGCCGGAGGCACGTATCGATATGACAGGAGTATCGGAAACAGGCTTGAGAAATACTGTCGGGTTGCTTCCGGCCGATGTTCCGAT
>CAYSQK010000005.1:0-22816 GCA_964433075.1 uncultured Dehalococcoidales bacterium | reverse complement strand
GACGGTCTTGCCTTCGAGGGTATCGAGGCGCTCGGCCATTTTCAAGTGACCAAGGTGCTCCGACGTATCCCTGGGCTGGTAGGTGGGGTCGTGGATAGCGGACATGGGGGAGTCTGCGTTCAAGCGACGGCCGAATATTCCGGAGGGCTGGCCGACGGGGTCAAGAACGGTGATTGTTGTACTCATTTTTCTCCTTCCGTACCATTCATCATAACGGCAGTATCAAACCAGTCGTCGTAATCGACATTGTACCAGGGTTGCTCGAGGCGCACGTTACATTGCGCCGTCGTCTTTGACCCAGTCGAGGTCAGGTCTCGCTTTGCCCCAGCCGACATCATTTTGCGAATATATGTTTGCTTCAGGAGCTTTAGCCATCATTTCACGTCTCTTCGCAGCGTCTGCTTCAAGCTGCCGCATGCCTTCAGCCGTGACATATTTCATGAGGGTATCGCAATGGCCTTTCATTTCCCGTTCCGGGTCATCAGTAAACGGGAGCACGAAGAGGACATCGTCCTCCATACCTTTCTTGAGTCTTTGCGCCAGTTCAACAGGGTCCATGCCTTCGGCGTGAATTTTCCTGAGGAAATTGATAGTTTTCTCATTAACGTTGTACCCTGTGTTCCGTAAATGGTCCGGTCTCGTATAGACGGCTTCACCGATATTCGAACGGATATTCGTCGGGCAGAGGCAGGTGACGCCTATTCCGTACGGTTTCAAGGCTGAGTAATAGCACTCCATGAGCATGTTGACACCGGCTTTTGCAACAGAGTAGGGGGTGCAGCCGGAAGAAGCGAGGAATCCTCCCCATGAAGAAACCGCCGCAATATGCCCGCCTTTGCCGAACTTAATCATACGCGGGACGAAAATGACCATCCCGTTGATGACGCCGCCGAGATCAACGCCGACAACCCAGTCGTAGTCCTCGAACGTCGAGGCTTCTGCGGGGCCGAAGGTATTGACACCGGCGGTGTTGAAAAGAAGCGTCGGAGGTTCGCCGAAAACTTTTTCTACTTCATCGGCGGCAGCAACGTAGGCTTCACGGTCGGTCAAATCCAGTTTGATGGCATGGACCGGCGCCCCTTTGGCTTTGAAATACTTCATCGCCTCATCGAGGTGGTCCTGTCTGACATCAACAATCACGACTTTACACCCGGCTTCTGAAAAAACCTTTGCCTGGCCAAGACCGGCTCCGGATCCCCCGCCGGTTATGAAAGCAACTCGTCCTTTAAAGTCTTTCATTATACCCTCCTTACATTTGAAAATAGCGTAATACAAGCCGGTTGAATTTGCAACTTTCCTTATATATGGTTCCGGCCGGTTTCGGCCGGCAGATGAGAGGAAAAGGCGATTCGTTTCCGTTGACATATTTTGTATAAAGCTATAACATCAAAACAACCGAAACTGTTTTATGAGGGGGAACTGATGTCTTACTATATGCAGCTGGTTGTGTTAACCGATAAAGGCAGAAAAAACTTCGAGGACGATCCTGAATGGATTATGGATATCAATAAAGAAATCGAGTTTATGGGGGCAAAGATTCATACCCAGTTTGCGTTACTGGGTCAGTATGATTTCGTTAACATCATTGAAGCTCCCAGCGATGAGGTTGCAGCGAAACTCGCCATCAAACTCAGTGCAACCGGCAATTTTCAACCACTGACTATTGCGGCTCTTCCCCTCAGAAACCTTATCGAAAGTTTGAAAAAGGACCCGAATACCCCCTGGTAATATTTCAAACCTTCGATGGCGGCATTTTTACCATTGTCTCTTTCAGGGAAGGTGTGGTAAAAACCGGTTTTGTGTGATGAAAGGATACTGGTACACCGATGAAAAAACTCTTGTCAGGAAATGAAGCGATAGCGCTTGGCGCCTACCATTCGGGGGTGCAGGTCGGAACGGCTTATCCGGGTACGCCCAGTACCGAAATAATGGAAAATCTGGCGTTATTCCAGGACATATATACCGAGTGGTCGCCTAACGAAAAAGTTGCCATGGAAGTGGCGCTGGGTGCCTGTTATACCGGAGTCAGGACGATGGTCTCGATGAAGCATGTCGGGCTCAACGTGGCAGCCGACCCGTTTATGGCAGCCGCCGTTACGGGTGTAAACGGAGGTCTGGTTGTCGTGGAATGCGACGACCCCGGTGAGCACAGCTCACAGGGAGAACAGGACAACCGGTATTTTGCCAGAATGGCTAAAGTGCCCATGTTCGAGCCGACCGACAGTGAAGAAGCGTATCGGTTGATGGAGTACGCGTTCAGTGTCAGTGAAGAATTCGATACACCGGTCATGCTGCGCTCGACAACCCGTCTTTCGCACTGCAAGACAGTCGTCGATGTGAATGGAACCCGTCCTTCCCAATTACCCAAAGCCCGGTTTACCTCCAACGCTGCCAAATATGTCATGGTTCCTTCGAACGCCCGGCAGCGGCGTTTTGTGATGGAAGACAGAATTGTCAAATTACGCGCATTCAATAATGCATTCCCGATGAACGAAATATTCATGGCGGATACAAAACTGGGAATTATTTCAAGCGGAGTCGGTTACCAGTATGCCAGAGAAGTATTCCCGGAAGCGTCTCACTGTAAAATAGTAACGATTTATCCGTTTCCTGACGAACTGGTCAGGAAATTCGCTTCGAAGGTTGAACGATTACTCGTCATCGAAGAACTCGACCCGTTCATCGAGGATGAGGTGCGAAAACTCGGCATCGAAGTCATCGGGAAAGACTTCATACCGATAACCGGTGAATTGAGCCCGGAAGTTGTTGAACGCAACGCGGTAAAGGCTGGTATCATCCCTGCTCAGAAGAAACAGCCTGCGGTCCCGGAAACACCGGCAGCACAACTGCTGCCTCGCCCGCCTCTCCTTTGTGCCGGGTGTCCGCACATGGCGGCGGAATATACATTCCGCAAACTCGGTCTGGCTGATGCTGCGGAACCTGACGAAAACGGTACGGTCGATAAAAACCGGATAGTGGTTACCGGTGATATCGGATGTTATACACTCGGCGTGTATGCGCCTCTCTTCGCCATCGATACCACCGCCTGCATGGGGGCAAGTATCGGTCAAGCTCTCGGAATGGAAAAAGCCGGCGTTACCGACAAAATAATCGCTGTTATAGGGGATTCGACGTTTTTTCATTCCGGCATAACCGGACTCATCGACGTCATTTATAACCAGGGAACAAGCACCGTCGTTATCATGGATAATGAAACGACGGCGATGACCGGGCATCAGGGACATCCCGGAACGGGAATCTCAGCCTCAAAAACAAAGGTGAACCGGGTAAATCTCGAAAGACTGATACGAGGAATCGGCATCGATGATTTGCAGGTGGTCAGCGCCTTTAACCTCAAAGATATCAAGGCGGCGGTATCAAAAGCTCTCCAAAGCGATACTCCCTCCGTGGTTATTGTCAGAGGAGACTGCCCGAACAATGTCCGGGTCAAAAAGACGCCGTATCAGGTTGATGCGGAGACGTGTATCAACTGTCATGCCTGCCTTCGTCTGGGATGTCCGGCCTTGAGAATTGGCAGTGACTCGGTGTTTATCGACACAGAATCATGCATCGGATGCGGTGTATGCGCTCAGGTTTGCCCGAAGAAATGCATTACGGAAATGGAATTATGAAAAACTTCAATATATTAATCGTAGGGGTTGGCGGTCAGGGTGTCATTCTCGCCAGTGATACTCTTGCTGAAATAGGGATGGAGAACGGATTCGATGTCAAGAAATCCGACTCGATTGGCATGTCCCAGCGCGGCGGCAGTGTTGTCAGCCATGTTCGCTGGGGAGAACGGGTATATTCTCCAATGATAAAAAAAGGTGAAGTGGATTACCTGGTTGGTCTGGAGAAACTTGAAACAGTTCGTTCCGCGTCTTATCTGAAACCCGGAGGAACGGCTTTGATAGCGGATATCGCAATTCCGCCGGTATCTCTCATCAGCAGCACCATGAAATATCCTGACGACAATGAGATAAACGGTACTTTTTCACGGATACGAGTCAATCACCATGTCATACCTGTCGACCGGATATGCGCTGAAGCCGGCAACATGAAAGCACTCAACATGGTCATGCTCGGGGCACTTTCCTGTTTTATGGGACTGGACGAATCGATATGGGTTAACGATATCAGAAAGAGGTTGAAGCCTGAATTTATCGATTCAAGCTTAAGAGCCTTTTCTCTGGGAGCATTTGAAATCCGCAATGCCGCAGGTCAAGATTGACCGGGAACTAAAGACAGAGGTCGTGAGTATATTGAACGACGATTATGTTTCGGAGCTCATCGAACAAGAAAAAAAAGAACCGATTGCATCTTTCCTGGGGATAAAACTCGAAGAACTGCGCCCGGGATACGCGAAGGTATCTATGAAAATCAGGAAAGAATTCCTGAATTTCAATAATTACGTTTTCGGCGGTATCATCATGTCACTGGCGGACCAGGCGTTTGCCTACGCAACGAATTCTTTGCATTTGCCCAGTATTGCATCCCAGGTTACCATATATTTTCTTTCGGCTCCGAAACCGGGTGACACATTGACCGGCGAATGTATGGTGATAAAAAAAGGAAAACGAATCGATATTTCGGAAATGAAGGTGACTGACCATAACGGCAGACTTATCGCGAAAGCTACAGGAACCACGGTTCCGGTTAACAATAAAGAGCAGTAACAATTTACCTGCTGCCAACGGAAATTTTGACAAGGTTGCCTGAAGTATAGTATGCTATGCCAGATTATATGAAT
Source organism: uncultured Dehalococcoidales bacterium (assembly GCA_964433075.1). Classification (GTDB taxonomy): domain Bacteria; phylum Chloroflexota; class Dehalococcoidia; order Dehalococcoidales; family UBA2162; genus MGML01. The sequence continues at coordinate 18,066 of CAYSQK010000005.1, read as the reverse complement.
ATATACTCGGTCAATAAGAAAGTGACAAAGAAGTTCGCGTTTACCAGGCGCATCCAGATGCGCTTGAGAGGCGAAACGATTACGTAGCCAGGAGCTATAAGGATTAAGTTATCTTAAGGTACCTCTCGAGCAGAGGTACCTTTTTTATTTACAGGGATAAAGAATGAAACAAAAAGAAGAATCGGTAACGAGAGAAATCGGTAAAACAATCCCTCAGATAATACGGGCAAATCGTGACAGGTGGGGGAACAAACCTGCCATGAGCATGAAAAAATTCGGGATATGGCAGCAGTTTTCCTGGACAGAGTACTATGCCTTTATCAAGCAGATTTCGCTCGGTCTTATCAGTCTTGGAATGGAGAAAGGGGACGTTGTCTGCATTATCGGCGATAATGAACCCGAATGGTTCTGGGGAGAGTTTGCAGCTCAGGCGGCAGGCGGTGTTGCGACGGGAATATTCGTTGATTCGATTCCTTCCGAAGTTAAATACATAGTGACTCATTCGGGAGCGAAGTTTGCAATTGTGAATGACCAGGAGCAGGTCGATAAATTTCTTGAAATCAGGGAAGAGATACCCCTGATTCAAAAAGTTATTTACTGGGACCCGAAAGGGTTGAAGAATTATGATGAATCTTTGATTATCAGCATCAATGACGTGATGGCTCTCGGTAAAGAATATGAAAAGACACATCCTGATTTATTCGAAACAAATGTCGACAGCGGGAAGGAAGATGACCTGGCTTTTATATACTACACGTCCGGTACGACAGGATTACCGAAGGGAGCCATGATGACACACCGGGCTCTCGTCAATACCGCCCGCGGTTTTGTGAGCCGGTATCCCATAACGAATAAAGACGATTTGATATCCAATTTCCCGGCAGCGTGGGTCGGCGACAGTTATTTTGCGACGATTCCGCACCTGCTCACCGGCGCCAGGATAAATTTTCCTGAAGAGCCGGATACCATTGCCGAAAATACCCGGGAAGTGGGACCGAACTTCGTTATTTACGGCCCGAGGCAGTGGGAGAGCCTCGTCAGTGAAATACAGGTCAAAATGATTGATGCCCATCCTCTCAAGCGATTCAGTTACCGGCTGCTGTCACCAATCGGGTATAAAATGGCTGACCTGCGGTTTAAAGGGAAAAAACCGAATATCGCATGGAAGGCCATGTCCGGTATTGCCTACTACCTGCTGTTTCGCCCGCTCAAAGACCGCCTGGGCTTAAGCAGGGTCCGGTTTGCCGTGACCGGCGGATCAGTCTTAAGCCTCGATACGTTCCAGCTTATTCATGCCATCGGCATAGAACTCCGGCAAAATTATGCCAGCACAGAAGGAGGACTCATATCGTCACACGGTAAAGGCGATATCGATTTCGAAAGTGTCGGCAGGCCGGCTCTCGATACAGAAGTCCGTGTTACCGATGAAGGGGAAATGCTGGTTCGCAGCGCTTCCATGTTCAGCGGATACCTGAATAACGACGAAAAGACTGCTTCGACATTAATCAACGGATGGTGTCATACCGGCGATGCCGTCAATATCAACGAGAAGGGTCATCTGATATTTTTAGACCGGCTTGAGCACATGGGGCAACTGAAGAGCGGAATCAAGTATGCGCCTCAATACATTGAAGGACGATTACGTTTCAGCCCTTACATCAAAGATGTGATGGTTATCGGCGGTAAAGAACGGGATTTTGTTTCTGCCGTCATCAACATGGATTTTTCAATGGTCGGGAAATGGGCGGAAAGGAACCGGATTCCGTATACGACATTCGTCGACCTGTCTCAGAAAGAACAGGTTGCGGAACTGATTCGCAAGGATCTGCAGAGAGTCAACAATTACCTCCCCGAAGGGTCGAGAGTGCAGAAATTCGTTCTTCTCCATAAAGAGTTCGATGCTGATGAAGCTGAATTAACCCGTACCCGGAAACTGCGGCGGGAATTTATGGAAAGCCGGTACAGTACCCTCATCAAGGGTATTTACGGCACCGATTCCGAAATCAGAGTCGAAGCAGCGGTGACCTACCGTGACGGCAGGACCGGCACGGTAACGACGGCAATCAGGATATGGGATGTTTAAGAGGATAGTAGAAAGGTAGAGCGATGGCAGAATTTCTCCAGTATACGATGACCGGACTTACCGTGGGGATGGTGTATTCGCTGATAGCCCTTGGTTTTGTCCTTGTATGGAAATCAAGCGGCGTTGCCAACCTCGCGCTCGGGCAGATGGTACTGCTCCTTTCGTGGTTTACCTACGGGATGCTGGTACAGGCGGGTCTGCCTCTCTGGGCAGGATTCATTGTCGTTATCCTGTTCTCACTGCTCCTCGGCTGGATGATAGAGAGATTCATGCTGAGGCCGCTTATCGCCCAGCCGATATTGTCGCTCATTGCCGTTACGCTGGGTATTGCCTTTGTCATTCAGGGCGTGGTCAGCCTTGTCTGGCCGAGAAGCGTGGGCGCTTTACCCGGGATATTCCCGGAAGAAACGATACGCATCGGTACCGCCGTCGTGTCACAGGAATATCTCTGGGCGGCCGGCATATCGCTGTTGTTATTCGGACTGCTTTCTTTGTTCTTCAAGTATCACAAAACCGGTATTGCCATGCGAGCCACCGCCGATGACCAGATGGCGGTCCAGGCCTGCGGCATTCCGGTAACCCGCATATTTTCCTGGTCATGGATGCTGGCGAGCGTGCTGGCGGCTATCGGCGGCATACTGATGTCCAGTATCGGCGGCATAACGTTCGGGCTTGTCGAGACAGGATTAAAGTCTTTTTCCGTCGTCATTCTCGGAGGACTGGATTCCTTTGCCGGAGCGATGATTGCCGGGCCGATTATCGGTCTGGCGGAAAACCTCGGCGGCGGTTATTTGTCTCCGTACGTGTGGCAGGGAATAAGGGAAGTAATACCGTTTATCATGATTATCATCGTCATGTTCATCAAACCGTACGGTCTGTTTGGTGAAGAACGTATTGAAAGGATATAGGGACAGTGGATTTACCTGCAGGCGTCCGTAATTACCGTTATGCGGAAGATATGGCTATCTTCCGGACAAAAACCCAGTGGGCAATGCTTGCCTTTCTCTTTGTTATCCTGCTGACCTGTCCCCTCTGGATGGGGAACCGGTGGCTTTCGGTTTCGAACGTTATCCTCATTACCATCATAGCTGCGACCGGGCTCAATATTCTTACCGGGTACTGCGGGCAGTTATCAATCGGTCATGCCGGTTTTATCGCTGTCGGGGCATATACCTCGGCAATTATCACGAGCAAACTGGGCTTACCTTTTCCCGTCGGTCTCCTGGCGGCCGGGCTGTTTTCAGGTACCGTCGGTCTTCTTTTCGGTATTCCTTCGGTGAGGGTGAAAGGTTTTTATCTTGCTATCAGTACCATAGCGGCCCAGTTTATCATAATATGGGTCATCAATCACTGGACCGGTGTCACCGGCGGTTTTAACGGAATAGCCGCTCCAATTGCCAGTATAGGGCCTGTCGTATTCAAGAGTCAGGCAAGCACGTTCTACCTGGTATTCGCAATTACCGTTCTGGTGATTTTCGGAGCAAAGAACCTTACCAGGACGAAGGTCGGCAGAGCGTTTGTGGCGGTACGGGACAATGACCTCGCCGCCGAAGTGATGGGGATTAACCTGTTCCGATACAAGCTGCTGGCTTTTTTCATCGGCTGTTTTCTGGCAGGTATTGCCGGTTCACTCATGGCGCACTGTGTCTGGGGATTTATCAATACCGAGAATTTTCCTTTGATGGATTCAATTCTCTATGTAGGCATCATTATCATCGGCGGGCAGGGCACGACCATCGGTCCGATATTCGGCGTCCTATTTATCCGGTTGCTCGAGCAGGCAATAACGTATTTGTCGCCGGTACTTGAGTCCGTATTCTCGCTTCCTGCCGGTTTTACGACGGGCATCGGTCCCATCGTGTTCGGTTTGGCTATTATCCTGTTTCTCATCCTGGAGCCGAGAGGCATTGCCCACCGCTGGCAGTTATTTAAAGCTTCCTACCGGCTCTGGCCATTTTCATACTAGGAAACTTCTCAGCACATGGAGGAACATATGTAAAATGACATAATATTTGCCATTGATACGTACATCAAATAAAAAAAGGGGAGAATACAAAAATGAATATGACGAGGCTGAGAAATGCCGTTTTACTCTGCATAGCTTCCATACTTGCCGTCACGCCTTTGCTTACGGGGTGTTCAGGCGGGGAAGAAGAAGCAAAAGCACTGAAAGTCGGGTACAGTATCTGTTATACCGGGGCCGCGGCTGAAAAAGGACGCCCGATGGGCGACGGGAAGCTCGATTGTTTCAAGTATATCAATGAAGAACTCGGAGGCGTTTCAGGACAACAGGTCGAGGTCATCTGGCGGGATAATCAGTACGACGCGGCTAAAGCAACGACCATTGTCAACGAATTTATCGACAGCGGTTGTCTCCTGTTCACGACATGCTCATCGAAAATGATGATGGCGTCCGCGGAAGTTGCAAACAGGGCTGAATTTCCGGGGTTTGCCGTATTCAGTTCTCCGATATTGACCAATCCGCCGAAGCACATCTATGCCCAGATGCCTGATTACGGTGATGACTGGGCGGCGTTCGCCAAGTACTACCTTGAAAATATCTGGGAAGGTACGGGAAAGCCGAGGATGGCGCTCCATCTTCTCAATAATACGACCGGGTCGGGAGCGAAAGACGCTGCCGATGCTCTGGCTGAAGAAATCGGTATCGATATAATTGCGGTAGAAGAGCACACTGCGACCACCATATCAGAAATCGAGAGTATGACCAGAATCAAACAGCTTAACCCTGACGTACTCTACATTTCGAGTACCCCCCAGCCGACATCGATCATCATCCAGAATGCGGTTGCGCTGGGAATGTATCCGGGTATCGAGATTGCCTGCGGACATGCCAGTTTCACACAAGTCCTGGTTGAACTGGCCGGTAATGATGCCGAAGGGGTTTACGGGGTTTATCCGACCGTTAACTGGGGCGATGATGTCCCGGCAATGGAAAAAATGATCGAGTATTGCGAAGCCAATCATCCTGAAGACATGGGTAATATGGATTACATAACGACCTGGGCGGAATCGCTTGTCGTTGCTGAAATACTCCGACTGGCTATCGAACATGTCGGTGTCGATAACATCGGCGACCTGACTCCCCAGATTGTCGAAGAGTACGGTTTCAAGAAACTGAAGGATTTCAGTCCGGGAGGGCTGCACGGGCCGGTCAGTTACGTGGAAGGCGATAACCGCCTGTCAAAATCGGTCCGGGTTTTTCAGATTCAAAACGGAGAACTGGAGCCGATTACCGGGTGGATCGATGCTCCCGTTATCCCTTATTCTTTTCATTAGACACATTAATACAGCAGGGGCATCTTTTTCCGGATGCCCCTGCCGGGGGAACTGTTCATATGCTTAAACTGAATAACATCGAGGTAACCTACCTGAATGTTGTCCGTGTCCTGCACGGTGTCTCGCTCAACGTGGACGACGGGCTGATTGTGGCGTTGCTCGGGGCAAACGGTGCCGGCAAGAGCACGACGCTCAAAGCTGTTTCCGGTCTTCTCCACGTTGAAGAAGGAGCGGTAACCGACGGCAGTATCGAGTGGAATGGAGAGCGAATAGACAAGCGGGGCGCTGAATATGTCGGGAAACTCGGTATTATTCAGGCACTCGAAGGCAGGCGCGTTTTCGGTCATCTCAACACCGAGGAAAACCTGATGGTCGGCGCCTACAACCGGCGGAACAGACATGATGTGAAGCGTGACCTCGAGATGGTATATGACTATTTCCCCCGCTTGAAAGAACTCAGGCGGAACACGGCAGGGTATCTTTCAGGCGGTGAGCAGCAGATGCTGGTCATAGGGCGGGCAATGATGGCTGCGCCCAATCTGATGATGCTCGATGAGCCGTCACTCGGCCTCGCTCCTTTGATGGTCGAAGAAATATATAACATCATCAAACGATTCAATACCGAGCAGAAAACGTCGGTGCTGCTGGTGGAGCAGAATGTCAGGGTGGCGTTGAGCATTGCCGATTACGGCTACGTGATGGAAAACGGCAGGGTGGTGCTCGACGGTTCGGCTGACTTTCTGAGCAATAACGAGGATGTGAAAGAATTTTACATGGGGCTCTCCGCAGTCGGAGAAAAAAAGAGTTACCGGGAAGTGAAGCATTACAAGAGGCGAAAACGATGGCTGTAAACTCCGGAAAAAGACAAGACGACTATTTCGACGAGCGGGAGACAATGTCTCGCGATGCCCGCGAGCACTTTTTCAGCGAACAACTGGCACGTGTGGTAGAGAACACGTACCGGAAGTCCGCAGTGATGAAAAAACGTCTTGATGATGCGGGAGTTACCCCCGAGATGATACAAACGGTCGGAGATATCGAAAAACTGCCGATATTGAGAAAAACCGACCTCATTGACATGCAGAAAGCGAATCCGCCTTTCGGCGGGATTGTGACAATTCCTCGTGATGAAATCGAAAGGATATTCATTTCGCCCGGACCGGTATATGAAATCCAGCCGTCGAATGTCCAATTTTTTGCCCGCAGTTTCCGGGCGGCCGGGTTCGGGAAAGGTGATATTGTTATCAACACGTTCACCTACCACATGTCGCCGGCAGGGATGCTGTTTCACGAAGGGATACGAGCCTGCGGGGCAACGGTTGTCGTTGCGGGCACCGGCAATACCGACATGCAGGTACAGATAATGAAAGACCTGGGGGTAAACGGATTTGTCGGGACGCCCAGCTTTTTAATGGCGGTTATCAACCGGGCGGCGGAACTCGGTCTGGACCCGCGAAAGGACCTGGCTGTTACAAAGGCGTGGTTTACCGGAGAGATGCTCTCACCTTCGCTGCGGACTATTTTCGAAGGAGAATACGGAATCAATACCTGCCAGGCGTACGCGGTGACGGAACCCGGCGGGTGCATTGCCTACGAGTGCCGTGAGAAATCAGGCATGCATTTCATGGATGACTACATCATCGAGGTAATCGATCCTGAAACCGGGAAACAGCGCTGTCCCGGCGAGGTCGGAGAAGTTGTTGTGACGCCGATATACAGCCTCGACTGGGGCCTGTTGCGGTTCGGCACCGGCGACCTTTCTGCCTTTACCGATGAACCGTGTGCGTGCGGCAGGACATCTCGCCGGCTGACCGGTATCGTCGGCCGGACCGGCGATGCGGTGAAAGTGCGGGGAATGTTCGTGGTGGCGAAACAGGCCGAACAGGTGATTACCGGTACCGGACATATTTCGAGATACCAGTTGCTTGTCGACAGAATAAACCAGCGGGATGAACTGATTTTGAGAGTCGAAGCAAAAGAGACTGATTCGGACACAACAAGCGTTTCCGAGGACATCGGGAGACGATTCCATGCTATCTGCCGGGTCACGATAGACAGGGTGGAGTTTGTGGATAAAGGGGTGATTCCCGAGGATGAGCAGGGCTTAATCGACCGGCGAAAATGGGTTTAGGCCTGTTCTCCGAGGTAGGCGGAAATGACAGCCGGGTCACTTTTAATCTCGTCCGGTGTTCCTTCGGCAATCTTTTTTCCGAAATCGAGGACGGCGATTCTGTCGGCAAGGTCCATGACGACGCCCATGTCATGCTCGACGAGGATGATGCATTCGACGCCGTCACGCAAGACGGGTGAATCAGGGTAGGTATCTCCCTGTCCTTCGAAGATATCGACGATGAACCGGGCGATGTCTTCTTTTTCTTCGAGGTTCATGCCGGCCATCGGTTCATCGAGGAGCAGGACTTTCGGCTCGAGGGCGAGCGCCCGGCCGAGTTCGACCCGTTTTCTCATACCGTAGGGAAGGGTGCCGACGACCCGTGAGCGAATCGGTTCGATTTCAAGAAAATCGATAATATCTTCGACGATTTTACGGTGCTGTATCTCCTCGCTGTGTGCCGGACCGAAGTACATTGCCCCGGTCAGGGCGGTCTGCTTCATGAAGATATGGCGGGCGGCCATAAGATTTTCGAGGGTGGTCAGGCCGGTATAGAGTTCGATATTCTGGAATGTGCGGGCGAGGCCGAGTTTAGCGGCTTTATCCGGACGGATGCGAATGATGTTCTGGCCTTCGAACATTATTGTGCCCTGCTGGGGTTTGTAGAAGCCGTTGATACTGTTGAGAAGACAGGTCTTGCCGGCCCCGTTGGGGCCGATGATGGCGAATATTTCATGGTTATTGATGGTGATATCGATGTCCGTCAAGGCTTTAACGCCTCCAAAAGAAAGCGAAAGGTTCTCGATAGTAATTTTCGGCTCTTTGATTGTTTCCATGTTTCCTATGATTTTTCTTCCTGCTGCAATTGAGTCCGGTAATCGGTAATATCCCGGCAGTCGAGCCCCCGGCAGGCCTTATATTTTTTCTCACCTTCACGGAAGGTATCGAAACCGGTACACTGTACCGACCAGTCTTTATTGACGATAATCGTCACTTCACTGTTTACTGAATTGCAATAGATGGTTTTTGCCGTTACCTGCCAGTTTGTCATCACCGTTCCTGTCATGAAAATACTCTCAAATGGTATCATTGTTGCCAGTGAAATTCAACTGACAGTTATCAGTTTACAGTTATCAGTAGACAGTTTTCAGTAGACAGTTTTCAGTTTACAGATGAAAGTCTCATTCATTCGGCGGCGGCATGCGTGATATTGCGATTCAGTCGTGACGGATATATACTTTGGTAGGGACGATACGATGACAGAATACACAATACTCGTTGTCGAGGACGACCGAAATCTGCTCGATACGATTGAGTATAACCTGAAACGGGAAAACTACCGTGTCGTGAAAACGATGAACGGCAGCGAGTCGGTAACCCTGGCGAGGACGGAGAAACCGGACCTGGTGCTCCTCGATATCATGCTGCCCGGTCTGGACGGGCTGGAGGTGTGCCGGATACTGAGGAAAGACATGACGGTTCCTATTATGCTGTTGACCGCCAGGAGTGAAGAAGTCGACAAAATAATCGGTCTCGAGATGGGCGCCGATGATTATCTGACGAAACCGTTCAGCATGCGGGAACTGATTGCGAGGATACGCGCCATATTCAGGCGTGCCGAAATGGGCCGAACCGTTTCCGACGAAGGGTCCATTATCACAACAGGGGACATGAGAATCGATACCGGCAAACATGTTGTTACGGTACGGGGTAAAGAAGTGACCATGTCACCCCGGGAATATGAGCTGCTGATGTTTCTCGCCCTCAATAAGGGAATGGTTTTTACGAGGGAACAACTGCTCGATAAAGTCTGGGGATATGATTATACAGGAGACGCCAGAACGGTCGATGTGCATATCAGGTGGCTGCGTCAAAAAATAGAAACCGACCCTTCGAACCCGGCGATACTGCTGACGGTCCGGGGCGCCGGTTACAAGACAGCCGGATAAGATGCTGCATACTATTCAATGGCGGATTACCGTATCATTTTCTGTTCTGATTATTACCGTGATGACGGTGCTCGGGTTCGTGCTGACCGACACCATCAGGGAAAGCCAACTCGACAACATGCGCACGAGACTTACAGGGCAGGCGTTCGTCATCAGTGAATTCATTCTCCCTTTGATGTCAGGCGAGACCGATATCTCCTCAATAGCCGATGAAATCACCAGGATAGGCGAGCCCCTCAGCGAGCGGATAACGGTAATCGACAGCAGCGGAACGGTCATCGGGGATTCGCAGGAAGATATCAGCCTGCTCGACAACCACGGCGGCCGTCCGGAATTCAAAGCAGCGCTTTCAGGAACGACCGGGGAGAGCACCCGGTACAGCACGACCCTCGGTTACGACATGATGTACCTTGCCGTCCCGGTTATTTCAGAGGGAACCACCATCGGGTCCGTCAGGGTGTCCTACCCTCTCGAAGATATCAGGATAATGACGGGGAGGGTAATTACGGGTGTTATTACGGCAATCGGGGCGGCCGTTCTGCTCGTGTGTATTTCAGCCTGGGTAATATCACGACGGATAACGCGGCCGGTCAGGGAACTGACGGAGGCATCGCTGAAGATGGCTTCGGGCGAACTCCACCAGCATATCGACATCGGCTCGCTCAACGAAACGAACAAGCTGGCACATTCTTTCAACCGCATGTCTTCTCAGCTTTCGGAGACAATCGATACGCTTACAAAAGAGAGGACGAGGCTCGTTTCCATCCTCGAAAATATCGCCGACGGGGTGATAATGACCGATAACGAAGGGCAGGTGCTGACGGCCAACAAAGCGGCGGGGTCGATATTTCGTATCCGGGACTACACATTCGAAACCAAGCCGATAATCGAACTGATTCGCGACCATGAAATGAACGATATTTTACAGCAGTGTCTGTATACGGGTATGGAGCAGGTGTACCAGTACGAATCCAGTCATTATAAAAGGTTTCTCAGGGTTCTGGCGGTACCGGTGAAGGTTGAGAAAGTATTCGGAGTGCTCCTCCTGATACAGGACTTGACGGAACTCCGGTCATTGCAGACGATGCGCCGGGAACTAATCGGCAACATTTCTCACGATTTCAGGACGCCGCTGGCCGGCATCAAGGCGATGGTTGAGACGCTGCAGGACGGGGCAATGGAGGACAGAACGGCTGCACCGGATTTCCTTTCACGAATCGAGGACGAGGTTGACCGGTTGACGCAGCTGGTAACGGAACTGACGGAGCTTTCACGAATCGAAACGGGGCAAGCAGGTTTACATAAAGATTACTACAACATCAACAGCATTGCGGAAGAGGCGGTGAATCAGGTTTCACCGCTGGCGAAACGAAAGAACATAACCATTACCTTCGAGAGGGATGAACAGGTTTCGGACATACCGGCCGATAAAGAGCGAATGAAACAGGCTCTCATCAATCTCATTCACAATGCCGTCAAGTTTACCGGTGAAGGCGGGACAATAACGGTGATGACGAAAAAAGAGGAATCCGCCGTTCAGGTGAGTATCAGCGACACCGGTATCGGCATCGATGCGAAAGACCTGCCGCACATATTCGAGCGTTTCTACATGGCTGACCAGTCACGTTCAAGCGGCGGTTCCGGCATGGGGCTGGCTATCGTCAAACACATTGTCGAAGCCCACAACGGGACGATAGAGGTTATGAGTAACGAGAGGAGAGGAACCGTCTTCAGGCTTCGGCTGCCGCTCCGGTAAACACGCCGTTTTACACAGGCATGGTAAATCTGACCCGTGTTCCCTTGCCGGGTGATGATTCGAACTTGAGAACGCCGCCGAGGAGTTTTGCACGTTCCTGCATACCGATGATGCCGAGCTTGCCGGTATGAGGGACCGAACTGACGGTTTCGGAGATGTTAAATCCTTTACCGTTATCCGTGACGCAGACGACAACCCGTTTTTCTTCGAAAATGACATCAATCTGAATCATGGTTGCTTCAGCGTGCTTCCAGACATTGTTCAAGGCTTCCTGAATGACGCGATAGAGCAGCATTTCGACTTCGGAGGGGAGGCGTCTCTCCTGCCCTTTCACCCGCAGGCTGATAACCATATCGTCATATTCCCGTGCCCGCTTGGCATACGAGCGCAGGGCGGCAATCAGACCGAGGTCATCGATGAGTGAGGGCCTCAGGTCCTGAGCATACCGGTGAACTGCCTCGACACCTTCACCGATTTGACCCCGGAGGTTTTTCAGGAACGACAGAAAGGAATCATTGATTTCAGACTGATTCCGAATGAAGTTATCAATCTGCCGGGAGAGAGAGAGCATTCTCTGGGCGGTGTCATCATGAAGTTCCCTGGCAATGCGTTTCCGCTCTTCTTCCTGGGCCCTTGTTATCTGCTGAAGGTAGTACCTCAGATTTTCTTCCATCTGTTTTTCGTGAGTGACGTCTCTGGCGGTATTTTGAAAGGCCTTCGAGTCGATACCGATATTGACGAGGTTTGTGGTGACCATGGTAATCAGTTTCGACCTGTCTTTACGCTTGAGGGTCATTTCATAAGGGGCATCAATCCGCCCGCCGTCAAGGAGGATTTTTTTAACATCACGGGCTACCTGAATATCATTCTCTCCGATGATAAAGTCCTTGACGTTCATGCCAATCATTTCCTGTACCGAGTACCCGCAGAGAACGGCCAGCGCTTCGTTGGCGGTATGAATGTTACCGTGCATATCATGAACCCAGATGGCGTCGTAGGCGCTTTCAAACAAGGCCCGGTAACTCTTTTCGGATTCGGACAAGGCGTCTTCGACGCTTTTCCATTCGGAAATATCTTCAAGTGTCTCGATAGCGCCGCATACCCGCCCCCGGTCGTCTTTCAGGGTACTGGCGGTAATATGAAGCCACTTTGCATTGCCGGTGGAATCCTGTATACAGGTGTCTGCTTCAACGGTCCCTTCGATTATCGATGATTGCGTGCAGTTTTCCGGATACAGACGGTTGATTTCATGAAACGGGAGTTCATCCACAATCATGTCGGCAAGGGTGGGGCGTTTTTCCTTATAGAACGCCTGCCATGAATGTACGGTATTCAATAATTGGTCTCTGGACATTCCGGAGAGGGTTTCCATGGCGGTGTTCCAGTGGAGAATGAGGTGGTTTTTGTCGATAACGAAGGCAGGGACAGATAACCCGTCGATAATCCTGGTAATTTCTGCGGATTTCCATGAATGAGAACTCAATGAGCTTACCCCGTCGACAGTATTACCGGTACGTATCAGATGAGTTCATCAAGGGTGAACCATCCCTTTTGAAGGCCGTACAGGACGGCTTCGGTTCTTGAACCGACGGCCAGTTTATTGAAGATAGTCCTCATATGGCCTTCGATAGTTCTGTTACTCAGGTGCAGTTTATTGGCGATATCCTTGTTGGTCATTCCCGTAGCCGCCAGTTTGATGATGGCTGTTTCACGACTGCTAAGCTGTTTGGACGGTTTTTCAACCGTCTGAATTTCACCGGGGGAGGTGAAATAGTTGATTACCTTGCGGGCGATAGACGGGTCAAGGACCGGCTCCCCTTTACAGACGGCCCGTACGGCGCTGACGAGTTCATCACCGCTGACGTTTTTCATGAGGTAGCCGGCGGCTCCGGCTTTGAGGAGAGCGAAGACGTATTCATCATCGTTATAGGCGCTCAGGACGAGTATGGCAATACCGGGGTTATGCGTTTTGATGAGTTTGGTTGCTTCGATGCCGTTGAGAATCGGCATGGCTATGTCCATAATGATGATATCCGGCTTCAGTTCATCAGCCAGCCGGACAGCTTCGTCTCCGTTTCCGGTTTCTCCGACGACAACAAACCCGGGCTCATCTTCGAGAAGTTTCCTTATACCCTCGCGTGTAATAACGTGGTCTTCGGCTAAAAGAATACTAATATTACTCATTATTAACTCATTATAAGAATAACACTGAAACAAAAATCATTCAAGAAAAAATAAAATGAGTTTATTTTTCAGCGTAAATAGTGATAATACTCACGTGTAAATACCTTTAACAGAAAATATTAGATTGGACCGTATATGGAATAATGCTTAATAATCGGGAGTGATTATTGCAGGTAAAAAGGGTATGATACCGGTTGGAGTTCTATGACTAAAGATTTAATATTAAAAAAGGGGAAGTGCGGCGGTTGATGAGAGGTATTAGTACCAAAATAATAAAGTTAGAGGAGAATTGTTTGCATGTCGCAGGAAAAAAAGATTACCTCAATGATGGCGGAAGACCGGATTTTTTACCCGCCTAAGGAATTAAGCGAAAGTGCGCACATAAAAAATTTCGATCAGTACAAGGAAATGTACGAAAAATCAATCGATGATCCCGAAGCGTTCTGGGGTGAACTGGCCGAGAAAGAAATCGACTGGTTCCAGAAATGGGACAAAGTACTGGTTGAGGATTTTGCCAACGCGAAACACCAGTGGTTCGTCGGGGGGAAGCTCAATGTCAGTTATAACTGCCTTGACCGGCATTTGAAGACATGGAGAAAGAACAAGGCTGCCCTGATTTGGGAAGGCGACCGGGGCGAAACGAAAACCATGACCTACCAGGAACTCTACCATGAGGTATGCCGTTTCGCGAACGTTCTGAAGAAACACGGCGTGAAAAAGGGCGACCGGGTGTCTATATATCTGCCGATGATTTTGGAGTTACCGGTTGCCATGCTGGCCTGCGCGAGAATCGGAGCCATCCACAGCATCGTTTTCGGCGGCTTCAGTGCCGATGCGCTCAGAGACAGGATTATCGACTGCAAGTCGAAGGTTCTTATCTGCGTCGACGGGTACTACCGGGCCGGTAAGGTCATCAAGAGCAAAGACAATGCTGATGCGGCCCTCAAGCAGTGCCCGGATGTTACAACGGTATTCGTGGTGAACCGAATCGGCGGCGAACTCAGTCTTAAAGAAGGCCTTGAATATTCATGGGAAGCGGAGATGGCGGCGGATGATATTACTTCCGTTTGTGAACCCGAACCGATGGATTCCGAAGACCCGCTGTTCATTCTGTATACGAGCGGCAGCACCGGAAAACCGAAGGGCGTTCTCCACACGCAGGCGGGGTACCTGCTCTACGTGATGACGACGTTCAAATGGGTTTTCGATTATAAGGAAGAAGATACCTACTGGTGTACGGCTGATATCGGATGGGTTACCGGCCACAGCTACATTGTGTACGGGCCTCTCGGACAGGGAGCGACGAGCATTCTCTTCGAAGGCGTTCCCAACTATCCGAAACCGGACCGGTTCTGGGATATAATCGAAAAATATCAGGTTAACATTTTCTACACTGCTCCGACGGCTATCCGTTCGATAATGAGAGAAGGAAACGACTGGCCGAACAAGCATGACATGAGTTCTCTCAAGATTCTCGGTTCCGTCGGCGAACCCATCAATCCTGAAGCCTGGATGTGGTACTACGAGGTAATCGGCAAGAGTAAGTGCCCGATTGTCGATACGTACTGGCAGACAGAGACCGGCGGTTTCCTGATTACGCCGTTCCCCGGCGCGACGCCCATCAAACCGGGATCGGCGACTGTTCCGTTCTTCGGTATTCAGCCGGCAATTCTGAGAGAAGACGGCTCCGAAGCAGACACCAACGAAGGCGGGTATCTTGTCATCAAACGGCCGTGGCCGGGACTGATGAGGACGGTGTACGGTGATGCCGAACGGTTCAAGAACACCTATTTCGTCCAGTTCAGGGGCGTCTATACCACCGGTGACGGATGCCGGAAGGATGAACAGGGATACCTCTGGTTGATGGGACGAATCGATGACGTCATCAATGTTTCGGGACACCGGCTCGGGACGGCTGAAGTCGAAAGCGCCCTGGTATCACACGAACTGGTGGCGGAAGCGGCGGTTGTCGGTATGCCCCATGAAATCAAGGGGCAGGGTATATACGCGTATGTTACGCTTAACGCCGGTATCAATGGTACCGAAGAACTGAAGAAAGCCCTGGTCGCGCACGTCCGTAAGGAAATCGGGCCGATTGCGACACCGGACAAAATCCAGTTTGCCGATGCGTTACCGAAGACGAGAAGCGGAAAAATCATGAGGCGTATTCTTACCAAGATTGCCGCGGGTGATGTGAAAAACCTCGGCGATACGAGTACGCTGGCGGATCCTTCGGTTGTCGATGTCCTCGTTCACGGGGCGCAATAGTACCGGTAACAATTCATGATAACGAGCGGGATAGGCATTGCCTATCCCGCTTTTTTTTTCTCGTCAGCTTTTCGTATAACAGGCAATCCGTGCGTGTTGAGTTTTTTCCCGATGTTCCCTATAATCATCAAAATCGGAAAAGACGGAATTCGATATGAAAAAGCACCACAGCGTGTACGTCATTCTTCTTTCATCTTCGGTTATCACCAACAAAAAATTCAGGGCGGCCAACCGGGGATTCAATATCTTTTTACCCTGCTACTACGTCGGGATGACCGGCTTGACTCCGGAAAAGAGATTCGAGAATCACAAGAGAGAATACAAATCGAGCCGGATTGTCCGCAGGTATGGGTTATCCCTTGTTCCGGAGATATATCAGCGGTTCAACCCGATGTCATACCGGAAGGCGGCGAGGATTGAAAAGGCGCTTGCCGAGGCGCTGCGGCGGCGGGGGCACGGCGTCTGGCAACGATAAAAAAAAAGGGTACGGCGGAGAGCCGTACCCTTTCGGTGTATCTGATTGTCTGCTGCCTAGAGCAATTCCCGGGCGGCAATGGTGGCAAAGTCAGCGAGTCTCGACGAGTACCCCCATTCATTGTCGTACCACGAAAGGAGCTTGACTATCCGGTTGTTGAGGACAGCCGTGTTTTCAGAATCGATGATGGCCGAATGGAAATCACCGATGATGTCGCGGGATACGAGGGCTTCGTCACTGACGCGGAGGATGTTTTTCAGTTCGGGTCTTTGCGATGCCTGTATCAGAGCGTTGTTGACTTCTTCAGCGGTCACATCTTTGTTCAGTGTCGCGACGATATCCGTTATCGAACCGTCGGGAACGGGGACTCTCATGGCAATACCCTTCGTTTTGCCAGTCAATTCCGGCAGGACTTTCTCCAGAGCGCCGGCGGCACCGGTGGTGGTGGGGATAATCGAGAGAGCGGCCGCCCGTCCTCTTCGGCGGTGACTCATCGGGGTATCCATCAATGACTGGCTGGAGGTATACGCGTGGATTGTGGTGAAGACAAGATTTTCGATTCCGAACGTATCATTGAGAACCTTCGCGACGGGCGCGAGACTGTTCGTCGTGCAGGAAGCCAGAGAAATAACCTGATGTGATTTGGGGTCGTACTTATCATCGTTGACGCCGAGAACAATCATGATATCGGGGTCATCGGACGGGGCCGAAATGATAACCCGCCGGGCGCCGCCTTCGAGGTGTTTGGCAGCTTTGGCGCGTGTCTTGAATACCCCGGTGCTTTCGATGACGACATCGGCGCCGACTTCTCTCCAGGGAATTTTCGAGGGGTCTGTAATCGAGAAAAAATCAATCGTGTGGTCGCCTACTTTTATCTGGGCTTCGTCGCAGGTTATTTCCCGCGGATACCAGCCGTGGACCGAGTCATATTTCAAGAGATACGCAAGGTCACTGACATCAGTCAGGTCATTGACCGCAACAACTTCGAGGTCGTCTCTCGCAATGCAGTGTTTAAGCACACACCGACCAATTCTTCCGAATCCGTTAATTCCTATTCTTACCGTCATATCATTTCCTCCTTACAGGCTGACGTTACTTTTTTCAAAACATCAATCAAACCTCATTATACCACGCATGCTGTTCGATTTGTATCAGCGTGTATATCAATATGCAGGGAACAACAGGTCATACATGAAAAGATAAAATAATTGCGAACGCAGAAATAACGCAATATAATGGACTCCACACAGGGAGGAAAGAGGCATGAACACCACCGTTGTCATCACCGGTATAACCGGGTGTGTCGGGACTGTGTTGTCATACGGATTGAACAACCGATGGCAGATTAAAGGTGTTGCGAGGCATCCGGCCGATGATGTGCCGGTGGCCGTTATGGATATTTGCGATTCCGGCAGTCTGACCGAAGTATTTCGGGGGGCGCATGCCGTGATTCATTTGGCAGCGAACCCGAGTGTCGGAGCGTCCTGGGATGAGGTGCTGCATTCGAATATCCGCGGTACCGAATCAGTCTTCGAAGCGGCGAGGCAGGCGGGCGTTAAAAAGGTGATTTTTGCTTCATCGAACCACGTCACCGGCGTGTACGAACAGGAAGAGCCGTACCGGTCGATTGTCACCGGCCGGTACGCTGAGGTTGAGCACGGTACCATTCCGCAGATCGACCATACTTCCCCAATCAAACCGGACAGCTATTACGGGGTGAGTAAAGCCTTCGGTGAAGCTCTCGGGCGATTGTATGCAGAGAGGTATTCGATGCAGGTTATCTGCCTGCGAATCGGAACAGTTAACCGGGAAAACCGTCCGCATGACGTGCGGCAGTTTGCAACGCTGTTCAGACATCAGGACCTGGTAACGATGGTGGGAAAATGCCTTGAGTACGACACTCTCAGATATGCAATTCTCTACGGTGTTTCGAATAATTACTGG
>CAYSQK010000004.1:0-23310 GCA_964433075.1 uncultured Dehalococcoidales bacterium | reverse complement strand
ACGATTAAAGCACACATGTTCTCCGCAGCCGCCAAGGAAAAAATAGAAGCGGCCGGAGGAACAATCGAGGAGGTACAGTTTGCGTCAACGGCAGACTAAGCCACGGCTGCTCCAGGCCATGATAGATGCCTTCCGGCTGCCTGATTTAAGGCGGCGGCTTCTGTTTACGCTTGGAATTCTGGTAGCGTTCAGATTTATTGCCCATGTTACCCTACCTGGCATTAATCCCGATGCTTTGGCAGCGCTTTTCGAAAATAACGGTATGCTTGGTATGCTGAACATGTTCAGCGGCGGTGCGATGAGAAACTTCTCGATTGCCGCTATGGGCGTGTATCCGTATATTACCGCATCGATTATTATGACACTGATGACCCCGGTGATCCCGAAACTGCAGTCACTTGCTCAGGAAGGTGAATCCGGAAGAGACAAAATTAACAGAATCACCCACTGGATGACGATTCCTATTGCAGGGCTTTCCGGATACGGTCAGATACGGTTGCTGCAAAGCTCGGATGCTTCAGTGTTAGGGAACATAAGCCCGCTGGCCATGACTGCCATGATAGCCGCCATTATCACAGGTACGATGCTGCTGGTCTGGCTGGGAGAACTGATTACTGAACACGGAATCGGTAACGGAATATCGATTATTATTTTCGGCGGTATCGTTGCTGAATACTGGCAGACGATCGGCAGTGGTTTCATTGTTGGACAGCAGGGACAAATCGGCGGACTGATTGCCTATTTGTTGATTGCTCTCGCGACGATTGTTCTCATCGTCATGTTTACCGAGGCGCACCGGCGGATACCGGTGCAGTATGCCCGTACAGTCTATCGCGGAAACCGCATGTATAAGCAGCAGGGTTCGACTCATATTCCGTTGCGCGTGAATACTGCCGGCATGATACCGCTGATTTTTGCGATGTCGCTGGTTATGTTCCCTGCCATGGTGGCGCAGTATTTCGCAGGACCTGCCGGTAACCCGAATTTCGCCAATACCATAATGGATGTTTTCCGGGCGGATGCGTCCATGCCTGAAGGAATCATTTACTGGGTATTGTATTTCCTGCTGGTTATCGGGTTCGCGTTCTTTTACACCATCACCATCTTCCAGCAGCAGGATATCGCCGGTACATTACAAAGACAGGGTGGATTTGTTCCCGGCATTCGTCCCGGTAAATATACCTCTGAATATCTGAACCACGTCATATCCCGGATTACCTGGGCCGGAGCGATGTTCCTGGCAATTGTCGCCATCATTCCGTTCCTGGCGCGAGAAATTACCAGTGTGCAGGCTATTCAACTTTCGAGTATGGGACTCCTCATCGTCGTCGGCGTTGTGCTGGACACCATGAAACAGATTGAAGCGCAACTCACCATGCGGCGCTATGAAGGGTTTATTAAATAGGAAGTTCGGAGAAAACCATGACGGATGGAAGAAAACTGCATATCGTGTTTCTCGGTGCCCCCGGTGCGGGTAAAGGAACCCAGGCAGCGACTGTTGCTCAGGATATGAATCTGAAGCACATCGCGACCGGAGACTTATTCCGTCAGGCACAATCACAGGATACCGAACTCGCCCGTCAGGCGAAGTTTTATATGGAAAAGGGACAGCTCGTCCCTGATGAGATAACCATTAAAATGGTACTGGAAAGAATAGCGCAACCGGACTGTTCCGGCGGCGTGATATTCGATGGATTCCCAAGGACGCTTGCCCAGGCGGAAGCACTGGATAAGGCACTGGCAGAGCAGGGTAAGGCGGTAAGTAAAGTCGTATTTATCGACGTTGCCCAGGGTGAGTTGTTGAAACGGCTTACCGGACGCTGGATATGCCGTGCGTGCCAGACGCCGTACCATGAGATATCTTCCCCGCCGAAGGTGCAGGGGAAATGCGACAAATGCGGCGGTGAGCTGTATCAGAGAGCCGATGATAAGGAAGAAACAATAAAAGAACGGCTGCAGGTTTACTTTAAAGAAACTGCTCCTCTGATTGAATATTACAGGAAAGCCGGGAAAATCCTCGAAATAGAGGGAGTCGGCGAAGTTGCGGAGGTTGGGAGAAGGATAACCGGATCTTTAAAGAAAGAATTCGGTAATTAAGCATAATGGCTATCATTATCAAATCCTCCAAAGAGATTGAAGTAATGCGTGAAGCAGGTAGAATTACTGCCGCCGTACTTTACGAACTTAAAAATAAAGTAGAACCTGGAATGAAAACCAGAGATTTGGATGACATTGCCGTAAAGGCGACAGCCAGACTGGGTGCTGTACCGTCATTCAAAGGCTATCACGGATACCCGGCCAGTGTCTGCGTATCGGTGAACGATGAGATTGTTCACGGGATTCCCGGCGAGCGTATTCTGAAGGAAGGCGATATCGTGTCGCTAGATTTTGGCGTGATATATAACGGCTTTCAGGGCGATTCGGCACTGACGACCGGCGTCGGGGAAATCAGTGATGAAGCCAGGAAACTGATGGAGACAACGGAAGGCGCTCTTATGGCAGGAATCGAAGTGGTTCAAGCCGGAAAAAGGATGGGAGATGTTTCCGCCGCCATTCAGGAGTATGCGGAAACCCGTGGATTCTCAGTTGTTCGTGAATATACCGGACATGGAATCGGGCGGAATATGCATGAAGACCCGCAGATACCGAATTACGGAGCGCCCGGGCAGGGGCCCCTCCTGAAAAAGGGAATGACCTTTGCTCTTGAACCGATGATTAATATCGGAGACTGGCGTACCAGATTGATGGATGATAACTGGACAGTGAAAACGAGTGACGGAAGTCTTTCAGCACACTTTGAACACACGGTAGCTGTTACCGAAAATGGCGCTGAAATACTGACTGTTATGTAACTAAGGAGATTATGGCCAAGAAAGACACCATAGAGGTCGAAGGAGTTGTGGCTGAACCTTTACCCAACGCAATGTTCAGGGTAGAGTTATCGAACGGACACAAGGTGCTGGCACATATATCGGGGAAGATAAGAATGCACTATATCAGGATATTACCGGGGGACCGGGTGCTGGTAGAGCTTTCGCCGTATGATCTTACCAGGGGAAGAATTACATACCGGTTTAAATAAAACTATTGACAGAAAGCCGAAAAGGCAGTTATATTGACAGGTATTTGTAAAGGATAATTATGAAAGTAAGAGCTTCAGTAAAAGTTAGATGTGAAAAATGCAGAATCATTAAACGCCATGGGGTTCTCAGGGTTATCTGCAGCAATCCCAAACACAAGCAGAGGCAGGGCTAAGGAGAAAAAGAATGGCACGTATTGCAGGTATCGACATACCCAGGGATAAGCAGATTTGGGTCGCCCTTCAGCGAATTCATGGTATCGGAGCTGTCACCAGTCAGAAAATTCTGACTGAAGCCGGTATCGAACCTAATGTAATTTCGGACGATCTTACGGAAGACGAAGTAAACCGTATCCGTGAAATCATCGACCGCGAATACACGGTTGAAGGTGAACTGAAGAAAGTAATCGACCTTAATATAAAGCGTCTCATCGAAATCGGCTGCTATCGCGGCAGCAGACATCGACACGGACTGCCGGTAAGAGGACAGAATACCCGAACGAATGCCCGCACGCGGCGCGGTGCTCGTAAGACGGTAGCCGGACGAGGCAAGAGACGTGGAACAGCTAAGAAGTAGAAGTAATAACGCAGGAGTTATTGTCAGATGACAACAAAGAGAAAAGCAAGACCGAGGAGACGGGAACGGAAGTCAATTCCGAGTGGGAAAGCATTTATCTCGTCCACTTTCAATAATACCATTGTCACACTTACTGACCCCCAGGGGAATGTCATTTCATGGGGTAGTTCGGGGACAGCCGGATTCAAAGGCTCGCGTAAGGGTACTCCCTATGCTGCACAGCTCGCGGCTCACGATGCAGCACGTAAAGCCATGGAACACGGCTTAAGACAGGTTGGTGTTTTTGTAAAAGGGCCGGGCAGCGGTAGGGAAGCGGCAATACGTTCTCTTCAAAGTTCGGGTCTTTATATCACGAGTATTACCGATACGAGCCCGATTCCCCACGACGGGTGTCGTCCTCCGAAAAAGAGACGGGTGTAAGGATAGGAAATGGCAAGATATACAGATTCAGTTTGTAAACTATGTCAGCGTTGTAATGAAAAACTGATGCTCAAAGGCAGCCGGTGTCTTACTCCGAAATGCGCTATGGAAAGAAAGAGAAAGACAACCGGACGGAGACGCAGGGTTTCAGACCGCGGACTGCAATTGATTGAAAAACAAAAAGTGCGCTACAGTTACGGAGTCCTTGAGAGGCAGTTTAAAAAGACATTCGACCAGGCTGCAAAACAGCAGGGTATTACGGGTGATAACTTGGTTGTGCTCCTTGAAAAGCGACTTGATAATGTAGTATACCGTCTTGGTTTTGCTGATTCCCGTGCCCAGGCTCGGCAGCTTGTTCAGCACGGACATATTACGGTAAACAGCAAAAAGGTTGATATTCCCTCATATCAGGTTAAAGAGGGTGATACCATCGGCTGGAGAGAAAGCAGCATGAAGACGGAGTACTGCAAGCAGCTGCTGGAAAATATTGAATCGAAATCAATCGTTTCATGGTTAAGTCTGGACAGGCAAAGACTCATCGGTCAGGTTATTTCTTTGCCAACACTCGATGAGGTCGGTGCCGAGTTTGACGGACAGGCAGTTGTTGAATACTACTCACGGTAAGGAGGTAGTAATTTGTCTCACCTCATAGTGCCAAAAGTCGAATGCATTGAAGAAAATGGTAACTACGGTAGGTTTTGTGCTGAACCTCTTGAAAAAGGTTTTGGTGTTACTCTTGGTAACGCTCTGAGAAGAGTGCTTCTCAGCCAGCTTCAAGGTGCGGCAGTGACCAGAGTCAAGATAGAGGGAATTCAACATGAATTCTCGACACTTCCCCATGTGAGGGAAGATGCCACTGAATTCCTGCTGAATCTTAAAGCGTTACGTTTAAAACCGGTTGCAGGTATTCCCGGGAAACTGATACTTGAAGCTGAAGGTGAAGGTACAATCACCGCGGCTGACATTAATCCTTCGGCTGATTTTGAAATCGCCAATCCGGATGTCTATCTGGCGACGCTCGATTCGACAGACGCAAAGCTGTACGTCGAAATGGATGTCGATCTTGGAAGCGGCTTTAAAGAAGCTGAATCTACCGATAACCTCGCTGTCGGGGTCATACCGGTCGATGCGATATTCAGCCCGATGAAGAAGGTAAATTTTACCGTAGAACCGATATACATTGGTCAGGAAACAAGCCGGGAACGCATGTTCCTTGAGGTTTGGACTGATGGAACCATGTCGCCGGTCGATGCGGTAAGCCAGGGCGCAGAGTTACTGTCAGAACAGTTGAATCCCTTCGCCCATTTCTCAAGAGAGATACACGAAGAAGAAACTGTTGCTGCAAGTTCACTGGATATTCCGGATGAATTATACAATATGCCGGTTGAGCAGCTTAATTTGTCGGTTCGGACCATGAATTGCCTGCGGCGGGGCGGCATCGCAACTGTCGGTGAACTGGCAAGCAAGGAAGAGAAAGACCTTATGTCTCTGAGGAACTTCGGACAGAAGTCCAATAAAGAGATTAAAGAACGGCTTGCTGCTCTCGGGCTTTCTCTTGCTTCGACAGAGCCGGAAAACGATGAAGATATCAACGATGACTTGGAAGAGTCTGAAGATACCGAAAACGAGAGTTAAAGGAAACACAGATGGGTCGAAAAACTATTGAAGGAAAAGAAGGCAAGACCTCAGATTACAAGAGGGCGATGTATCGCAATCTTGTCACCGATCTGCTGAATCATGAAAAAATTACGACTACCGAAGCAAAAGCTAAGCAGATACGAGGTATTGCGGAAAAGATGATAACCCTGGGGAAAAGAGGGAAACTTCACTCCCGGAGGCAGGCGCTTGGTTATATTTACAGCGACGATGTTACGAAAAAATTATTTTCCGAACTGGCTGAGCGATATGCCGAACGTCCGGGTGGATACACCAGGATTACCAAAATTGGACGCAGATTAGGCGACGGTGCCGAAATGGTCCAGATAGAGTTAGTCTAGAGTTCACTGCTTTCGGCAGGGTAAAATACTGGTGACAGACCAGGCAGTAACAACCAAAGTTGTTTTAATAATTGAATATGAAGGCACGCGCTACCACGGATTTCAACTCCAGGGGAAAAAGCCTACCATTCAGAAGGAACTGGAATCGGCTCTTTTGAAATTAACGGGCAATAATATCCGGGTAGCAACGGCAAGCCGGACTGATGCCGGAGTTCATGCTCAGGCTCAGGTGGTAAGTTTCAGGACGATATCTGGTCTTAAAGAAGAGACATACGTGAGAGCTCTGAATTACTATCTTCCTGATGATATAGCGGTTAAATTCGCATATCGGGTGAGGGATACCTTCGATGTCAGACGGCAGGCGGTCAGTCGGGAATACGAGTATCTGATACTGAACAGTCAAACGAGGTCTCCCCTGCGGGACAGATTCTGTTATCAGGTATCCGGCCCGCTGGATGTCGATGCCATGAGTGAAGCCGGTAATTGTCTGGTCGGGGTTCATGATTTCGCTTCCTTCGTTAACAACCGGGAAGCAGCCATGAAGAGCACGACCCGGATTATGTATCGGTTTGATGTCAGAAGAGAAAAAGACCTGGTGGTATTCTCGATTATGGCGAATTCGTTCCTCATGCATCAGGTCAGGAACACGGTTGGCAGCCTGATAAGGCTGGGACGTGGTAAAATAAGCAGGGAAGACTTTAAAAATATACTGGAAGTAAAGGAACCCGGAAAGGCATGGCCGACGGCTCCGGCACGGGGACTCAGCCTTATACGGGTAAATTATAAAAATCCTATCGGGGAAGAAAAATGATTAAGACCTA
Organism: uncultured Dehalococcoidales bacterium; assembly: GCA_964433075.1. GTDB lineage: Bacteria > Chloroflexota > Dehalococcoidia > Dehalococcoidales > UBA2162 > MGML01. Next base: position 16,416 of record CAYSQK010000004.1, on the reverse strand, counting down.
CAGCGTAAAAGCATCGGAGATACAAAGGGACTGGCATCTGGTAGATGCTACTGACCAGGTCCTGGGTAAGCTGGCGACCGAAGTTGCCAAATTGCTTATGGGCAAGCATAAACCGATTTTCTCACGGCATATGGATACCGGCGACAATGTTGTCGTTATCAATGCTTCGAAAATAAAGGTAACGGGAAACAAAGAAAAGCAGAAGCTGTATTACCGCCACAGCGGATATCCTGGCGGGCTGAAATCAGTCAGTCTTGAAAAAATGATGCAGCAACATCCTGAACGGGTTATCGAGTTTGCGGTAAAAGGAATGATACCGCATAATAGACTCGGAGATCAGATTATTAAGAAACTCCGGGTTTACGCAGGCCCTGAACACCCGCATCAGGCTCAGATAAAAACTGCTCCGTCGGAAGCCGGGCAGGAAGAATAGGAAGGTAAAAATTGGCTAGCAAGACATATCATGCCGGAACGGGCAGACGCAAAACATCCGTAGCTCAGGTGAGAATTACACCGGGAGCTGGAGCAATTATTGTGAACGGCGCTCCTTACGATGAGAGATTTCCGCGCTATCTTCACCGTGAAATCATAGCCAGTCCTCTTGTTCTCACTGAGACAATGGATAAGTACAGCGTGATGGTTAAAGTAGACGGTGGTGGCATAACCGGGCAGAGCGGTGCAATCGCTCACGGTATTGCTCGTGCGCTTGTCAAGGCTGATGAAAGCCTGAAACCGATACTTCGCCAGAACGGCCTGCTTACCAGGGATGCCAGGGCTAAGGAAAGAAAGAAAGCCGGTCTTAGACGCGCCCGCAAGGCCAAGCAATACACGAAGCGTTAAAAGTTCTTCCGGAGGTTATGTATCCGGGAGTTCCTTAACGGAATTGAATACAGATGATAAGTCCCCTTCCGTCACAGGCGGAAGGGGACTTTTAGTTATCATCAACCATACCGTATTTCTCTAGAATCTGTATTTATAACGGCTGTATCGTTTCTTTCCGTCACGCTCGGCATCGATTGCAGTATGGACCACTTTTCCGGTAAATACGTGCAAAAGGCTGTCTTCTTTAAGAGGTCGTTCCCATTCACCAACACATGCAAGATTAAGAAAACATTCCTTGAAATGTCCTTCCCAGGATTCTCTCATGATTACCGGTTTTGCACTGAGTTCATGTTTCATTGGTTTCCTCCTGACGTGTAACCATTCATTATGTTCGTGTACTATATCATATACCGGTCGGTAAACTTGCTCCCGCCGGGAAAACTTTACCAGGGTGTGATATCATGGACTGACAGGAAACAACAGTGGCAGAAGAACCGGTATTACATTGTAAACCAATCGGATTCGTGCGCAGTCCGATAGCGGAAACACCAAAAGAGGATGACTGGTGGCAAACCCTCGTTTCGGAGATTGTCATCGAAGAAAATCTGGTCGATGCCCTCGATCAGATAGGTTTCTTTCAGTATTATGTCATTTTATATTGGATACATAAGCGCGACAGGTCGAATATCGTCCTTCGTATCAATCCCAAGGGAAGAAAGGATATCCCTGTCCGGGGTATCTTCTCCACCAGGACGCCGGACCGCCCTAACCCGATCGGCATGACCGTCGTCCGGTTACTGAAATGCGAGGGGAATGTCCTGACTGTTCGGGGACTGGACGCTCTCGACGGCTCACCGGTGCTCGATATCAAGCCGTGGAACACCGGGTACGACTTTATCGATGAGGAACAGACAGTCGGTGAGTGACGGGATAAAAAAACAGATCGGGGACATATATACTCGACTGTTCGAACAATATGGTAACCAGCACTGGTGGCCTGGCGAGGAACCCTTCGAAGTTATGGTCGGCGCCGTTCTCACACAGTCGGTTGCCTGGAAAAACGTCGAAACCGCCATCATGTCGCTGAAAGAAGCCGGTGCTCTCTCCCCCGCTGCTCTCAGAGAAATGAGTCTTGAGCAGATTGCTGTGTTGATTCGTCCGACTATTTATTACAATGTCAAAGCCCGAAAACTCAAAGCCATGGTCGAATGGTTCGGTGATAGTTGTCATGACAGCCTGACGGAAATGGGTGAAAAAGGAACCTTTCAGCTGCGTGCTGAACTGCTCTGCGTCTGGGGAATCGGTGAGGAAACGGCCGATTCGATTGTACTTTACGCCGCTGAAAAACCGGTATTTGTCATTGACGCTTATACCCGCCGTATCATTGACAGAATCGGCTTGAAACCGTGCGATGATACCTATTCCGATTACCAGGCCTTGTTTATGCATGCTCTGCCTCATGACGTTCAAATGTTTAACGAATACCATGCCCTGCTGGTACGGCTCGGAAAAGAAGCCTGCCGTCCGAAACCGATTTGCACAGACTGCTGCCTGAAGGATATCTGCCATACAGGATCATCGATATGAAGATAGGGTTGATTTCGGATACGCACATAGCCAGACCGGAAGAAACTCTCCCGCCTGAAGTCAAAGAAGCCTTTCGGGGAGTTGAATTGATATTACATGCTGGTGATGTATGGGTACCTTCCGTTCTCAATGAACTGGGAACAATCGCTCCCGTGATTGCTGCCTGGGGCGATGACGATATCCCGCAGGAGTTGGGTGACGATTCCCGGATGATTTCGGAGAAAGAACTGAAAATCACCGGAATCACCCTCTGGCTGATGCACCAGAAGCCAGCCTATGGCCATGTCGTGCCAAGGGAAAACAGGGTTTTCGCCCGGGACCTGCGGGAGAAATGGGAAGTGCCGGATGTGGTTGTCTACGGCCACACGCATAAAGCCCTTATTGAATATTACCGGGGAGTGTTGATAATTAATCCCGGTAGTCCAACATGGCCGAACAATATTCCTGAACTCGGAACCGTCGGTATTCTGACGATTGAATCAGGTAAAACGGAAGCGCTGATAGTCTCTCTCAGATAATCATCCGCCCTATCCCTTGACGCTTCAGGCAGGGTTGTTTATGATAAGTTCAGTTTAGTCTTCGATGTAAAATGATATCATCCTTCAGGGAGTGTATAAAATGTCGACTGTTCTCTATGAAAAGAAAGACCGGGTTGCGTATGTGACCATTAACCGGCCTGACGCCGGAAATAAAGTTTCTCTCGAACTTGACCAGGAATTATCCGAAGTATGCGAGGAAATAAACCGGGATGATGAAGTGACGGTGGTCTTGCTGACAGCTGCCGGAACCGAGGCATTCTGTGCAGGCAGCGAGACGGAATCAGACGCTGCCGGTTCCTTAGCCCTGATAGAGAAACCGGTTATCGCTGTGGTGAACGGCGACTGTTTCGGCGAAGGACTTGAAATAGCCCTCAGTTGCGATTTGCGTATTGCTGCCGACACTGCCAAATTCGGATTCCCCTGGCTCGAGTCGGGTACTATTCCCGCTGATGGCGGCACCCAGCGGCTGCCGCGCCTTATCGGTAAAGGAAAAGCTCTTGAGCTGATTCTGACAGCGGATATCATTACTGCTGCTGAAGCTCTCGATATCGGACTGGTCAGTAAAGTTGTTCCTGCCTCCGAACTGGCCGCTGAAGCGGAGAAGCTGGTACGCGGGATATCGACCAAAGCCCCGGTATCTCTCCGTTATGTAAAAGAAGCGGTCAACAAAGGTATGGATATGACTCTTGAACAGGGTCTGCGGCTGGAAGCTGACCTTTATATGTTGATTCATACTACCGAAGACAGGTCAGAGGGAATAACTGCTTTCCTTCAGAAAAGAACACCGGAGTTCAAGGGGAAGTAATGAGTGATTTCGAGACAATTTTATACGAAAAAAGAGACGGTACGGGGTATGTGACCCTGAACAGGCCGAAGGCACTCAATGCGTACAACATAAAAATGCGCGATGAATTGTTTCAGGTGCTGGCGGCAGTCAGGGATGACCCTGACGTAAAGGTTATTATTTTCAGCGGGGCAGGAGAAAAAGCCTTTTGTGCCGGGGCGGACCTTACCGAGTTTCTGACGGCCCCGCCGCCGGTTGCTGCCCGTCAGGTGCGTTTCGAACGTGATGTCTGGGGTAGATTTTTAAGCATCGATAAACCGATTATTGCTGCCTTGCACGGCTACGTCCTTGGCGACGGTGTCGAAATAGCCGGTTGCTGCGATATCAGAATTGCGTCGGAAGATGTTCAATTCGGTACTCCGGAAATGGGACTGGGCATCATAACTGCTGCCGGCGGGAGCCAGACCGTGCCGAGGATTGTCAATCGGGCACAGGCACTCGACGTTCTCATTACCGGTCGGTGGGTAAAAGCGCCGGAAGCGTTGAAGATGAAACTGGTCAACCGTGTTGTTCCTCGTGATAAGTTGATGCCGACTGCAGAAGGTATTGCCGGGAGAATTAAGAGTTTTGACTCGGAAGCCGTCCGGTATGTCAAACAGGCTGTTACCAGAGGAATGGATATGACTCTGGAGCAGGGACTATCTCTCGAAACCTCTCTTTCTCGGAGAGTGAATACTCGAACACGATAAGGTTGATGTATGGAATCTGAATTGGTTCAAAAAATAAGCGAAGGAAGTGTAGCTGCTGCTGCCCGCTTTATTCGGGATATCGAGAATGAAATCCCCGGAACGGCCGATACTCTTGAAGAATTGAAAAAACATGCCGGTCATGGGTTCCTCGTTGGTGTTACCGGAGCGGCCGGCGCCGGCAAGAGCACTCTTCTCGGAGCACTTATCAGGTTTTTTAGAAAAAGCAAAGGGATGACGGTCGGCGTCGTAGCTGTTGACCCGTCGAGTCCCGTTACCGGCGGAGCACTGCTCGGAGACAGGATAAGGATGCAGGGAGAAGAAATAGATGAAGGTCTTTTCATCCGCAGCTTGGCGTCGAGGGGCTGGAAAGGCGGGCTCTCTAAAACAGCCGGGGACGCGCTTCTCGTCATGGATGCTATGGGAAAAGATATAGTCTTCATTGAGGCGGTTGGATCGGGTCAGGCGGACGTTGATATAGCCGGCATTACCGATAGCTGTATCGGCGTTCTGGTGCCTGGTATGGGGGACGAAATCCAGCTCATGAAGGCCGGTATCATGGAAGTGGCGGATATCTTCGTCATCAATAAGGCAGACCGTGAAGGTGCCGCTAACCTGAAACCGCTGCTCGAGGCTATCATTGCCATGAAAGTGCTACCGCGCGATGCCTGGATACCTCCGGTCATACTCACCGACGCGGTGTCAGGGGTGGGAACCGATGAACTCGGAGAAATGCTGCTCAAGCACCGTGCTCACCTGATATCGAGCGGTGAACTCGAGAAACGCCGAAGTATGAGAAAGAGCGCCGGTTAATAACGGATTAAGAATCTCTTTTCTGGCTTATCCATGCCTTCCTGTCTTTAATGTCCCTGTCGAATACCAGACGGTAGAAAATCAATTCGTACAGCGGGATATCCTGACTGATTGCGCTTCGCGCGGTTGTGAGGCGTCGGACTGACATAATCAGCATCATAATTACCATCGAAGCTGTTATTGTTGCCGGTTCCTTGATGCCCAGCGGTTCATGAGCAAAAGCGCTGATAAAGGGGAGGATAACCATTACCGTCGAAACGCCGACTGATACCTGTTTAAACGGTGCCCAGAAGAGGTAAGGGTAAATAAAGGCCATCAGTCCCTGCCAGGGTGAAAGGATGGTGATAACGCCGAGAGTGGTAAAGACACCTCGACCTCCCTGAAAGCGGAGAAAGACAGGCCAGTCATGACCGATTATCGTGGCGATACCGACTGCCGCCTGAGCGGCGGTGCCGAGTCCGGTAAGACCTGCTAACCAGACCATCAGAGCTCCTTTTCCGATGTCGAAAATGGTGACGAATATCGACCATCGTTTACCGACGACCGTCAGGGTGTTAGCAGCACCGACATTGCCGCTGCCGTGCTTTCTGATATCAATACCCCTGCGCCAACGTGCAATAATATACGCCGCCGGTATCGAGCCGACCAGGTATCCGGCTATAACCAGCAGTATCGTCTGTATCAGCATTCCTTTTCTCCTGTAAACGAATTACATGACAGTCCCGGCGAGCTTGAAAAGAGAATCGACGACTTCTTGAGGGACATTGGCTTCTCCCATCATTACCTCCGCTTTGTCGTCAAGTCCGTGGTAATCGGAGCCTCCGGTGGTGATGAGTCCGTAGTGTGCCGCAAGCCTGACGAGTTTCTCCCGCTCTTCAGGCCCGTAATCCTTGTAGTACGCTTCAATCCCTGCCAGTCCGGCTTTAACGAATTCGTCGGTCAGTTTTTCAGGATTCCGGTTTCCTTTTGACAGGGGATGGGCGAAGACTGGTATACCTCCGGCTTTTTTTATCAGCCGGATTGCTTCCGCCGGAGTCATTTTGTCGCGGTGGACGTAGGCAGGTCCGTTGAATGCCAGGAATCTGGTAAAAGCTTCCTGGATATCGGTAATATACCCTTTTTCCAGTAACGCCTGAGCAATATGAGGCCGGCCGACAGAGCCGGGTCCGGCCAGTTCTCTGACCCGCTCCCATTCTATGATGATATTAAGGTTTCTCAGCCGGTCAATCATCTTCTTCGCACGGGTTACGCGTGATTCAATCATTCTCTCAAGAGTCGTACGGAATTCATCGTCGGTGTGGTCGATGAAATACCCGAGCATGTGGATTTCACCACCTTTGATATCGGTGCTGATTTCGATGCCTGGAATGAATCTGAGATTGGGATATCGGGCGGCAGTTTCTTTTGCCGGAGCGATTCCATCAACGTTATCGTGGTCGGTCAGGGCGATGGCGGACAATCCTAGTTCTGCAGCCTTTTCGATAACTCTGACCGGGCTGAGAACTCCGTCCGATACCGAAGAATGCACGTGAAGATCGACTTTCCCCACTAGTTTTCTCCTGCAACCTCACGATAGATTCGCTCGATACTTTTGGCTTTACCGGTTGTATCATCGATATCGAGAAGCATGGCAGTAAAGATTACCGGCCCGCTGGCGACGACAAGCCGGTTGGGAATTCCCGTCAGAAAGCGTTGAATCACTTCATCGGTATTATCGCCGATGACTGATTCCAGTGGGCCCGTCATGCCGATATCAGTGACATAGGCCGTTCCACCGGAGAGGATGCGGGCATCGATGGTGCCGACATGGGTATGGGTACCGAGGACGGCGCTGACCCGTCCGTCGAAGTACCTGCCAAGAGCCACCTTTTCTGATGTAGCCTCGGCGTGGAAATCGATGATTTTTATCTTCGGGGTTTCGCCAAGTTCACCCAGCAGCTTTTCAGCCGCCCTGAAAGGGCAGTCGTAGCTGGACATGAATGTTCTGCCGATGAGGTTGATGACGGCCACGTTATCTTTTATAACGTAGCCCTTGCCCGGTACTCCCTGGGGGTAATTCAGAGGCCGCATGATAGGTTTATCGTTTTCGAGGTAGGGAATGATTTCCTTGTGCGCCCAGATGTGGTTGCCGGAGGTCATGACATCAATTCCCTGTTCGAGGAGTTCATCAGCCAGTCTGGTGGTCGTGCCTATACCGTGAGCAACGTTTTCAACGTTGGCGATAACCAGGTCGATTCCGTATTCCGAGCGCAGGCCGGGAAGTATGTCCTGTACTGCCATTCTCCCCGGTCTGCCGATTATATCTCCGATGGCTAAAATCTTCACCGGTTTTTGATATCCTTCCTATTTGGCGAAGTCAACCGCTCTGGTTTCCCTGAGAACGGTGACCTTTATCTGGCCCGGATATTCCAGGTTTTCTTCAATTTTCTTGACTATATCTCTTGCCATTCTCATAGCTCCGAGATCATCTATCTCTTCTGGTTTAACGAGTATTCTGATTTCACGCCCTGCCTGAATAGCGAACGATTTATCGACGCCCTTGAAGTTATTCGCGATATCTTCGAGAGCGGTGAGGCGTTTCAAATAATTTTCCAGAGATTCACGCCGGGCGCCGGGACGGGCACTGCTGATGGCATCTGCGGCTGATACAATGTAGCCCCAGATACTGGTATTCTGTGTTTCAAGGTGGTGTTCAGCTATGCCCATGACAACCTCGGGTGATTTTTCCCACTGCCTGACGATATCAGCACCAATTGTGGCATGAGAGCCTTCGATTTCCCGATCCACCGCTTTGCCGATGTCGTGGAGGAGTCCGGCTTTTCTGGCGATGGCAACATTGGCGCCGAGTTCGGCAGCAATCATGCCGGCCATGAACCCTACCTCGATGCAGTGATTAAGCACGTTCTGCCCATAACTGGTCCGATATTTCAGCCGTCCCAGCAATCTGATGATTTCAGGGCGCATGCCTGGTACCTCCACTTGGAAAGCAGCTTGTTCACCGGCAGCGACAATCGATGCATCGACCTCTTCTTTCGTTTTGGCGACGATTTCTTCGATACGGGCAGGGTGTATCCGTCCGTCAGTTATAAGTTTGGTCAGTGAAAGTCGGGCGACTTCCCGTCGTACCGGATCGAAACTGGATAACGTTACCGCTTCCGGCGTATCGTCGATTATCAGATCAACACCGGTTGCCTGCTCGAGCGCCCTGATATTCCGTCCTTCTCTTCCGATAAGCCTGCCTTTCATTTCATCACCAGGTATAGGCACACTCACTACAGATATTTCAGATACGATTTCTGAAGCTGAGCGCTGAATCGTTTGAGCCAGAATCATCTGGCTTATCTTGTCGCTCTCTTCTTTAAGTTTTGCTTCCCATTCGCGAAGCCTTCTGGCGGTTTCTTCCTTTGTCTCGGCTTCCATCCGGTTTAACAGTTCCTGTTTTGCCTGTTCACTGGACATGCTGGAAACCTCTTCCAGCTTTTTCACCTGTTGATCTTTCACCTGGGATATGTCATTCCGCAGGGCTTCGATGCTCTTTTCCTTGTTAGCCAGATTACGGTCACGCTGTTCTACCGCTTCAATCCTTCGCTCCAGTGTCTCGGTCTTGCTTGACAGCCTGTTTTCCTGACGCTGCAGTTCACTCCGCCTCTCGCGTAATTCCGTTTCGTTCTTGGCTTTATTCCTTTCGATTTCCTCCTTGGCTTCCCTTAAAATTTCTTTTGATTCTTCCCTGGCTTCAGCAACCGTTTTGGCCGCTTTTCTCTGAGCGGTACGAAGCTGACGATTGATTGCCATACGGCGGAACAGAAAGACAATAAGTCCGCCGAAAACCAGGCCGATAAAAAACATGGAAACCAAAGCAACATATACTAAACCTGTTTCCATTTTCCTCCTCTCGTTCCGGTATAGAACCGGTCAGTGTTTTATTCAGATTCCTGTTCGAGCTCTTCCCAGAGCCGTTTTACCGTTACTTTTATCACGTCGAAACTGAAGCCTCTCCGTTGGAGATAGTCCCCCAGTCTGCGATAGAAATTCTGATAATCGTAACGCGGTAAGTTCCTTGCTTTTTTCCGGGCTGCCCGGTAGGCGGCGTCTTCGTCGTCGATGGTACCCACAACCCGGGTTATTATCTCCTCCGAGACACCTTTGCGCCGCAGTTCCTGAGCAGTCAGCCATTGACTGCGGGGACTGAAGGTGTCCCGATTTTCTTTCCAGAATTCGGCAAAAGTGTTATCGTTCACCAGACCCTGTTCTTTCATCCTTGATAGTACCTGGTCGATACTGGCATCAGGGTAACCTTTTTCAAGGAGCTTATTTCTCAGTTCTGGTTCACTTCGCGGGCGGTAAGTGAGAATAAGAGCGGCAGCATTGTAACAGCGCCTGTAGTTATTCGAAGACGCTATTTCTTCTACCCTCTCGGGCGTCAGTTCCTGGTCAACCCGTAACCCTTCCTGTACGGCAACGTCTGCTTCCAGACTGAAAGCGAACTCGTCGTCGAGATATACGTTGACCCGCTTGTTACGACCTCTCCGCATTCTGAGAGCGGTGATTTTTTTCATTTTTCCGTTTTAAACAAACAAAGCCGAGGTACCAAACCTCAGCTTTGAATTTTCCTGCGATAGTTCAGTTGTAAAATCGGTCAGGAGAAATCAGTCATCAGACAGAGGACTCTGCGTGGTGACATCAGCCGAGGCCCGAATTTTTCCCTCAATTTCCTTTACCATTTCAGGATTTTGAGTCAGGAAATGCTTTGCGTTTTCCTTTCCTTGCCCCAGACGGGTATCACCATACGAGAAAAAGGCTCCCGACTTGGTTACCAGACCAAGCTCCACTCCGATATCGATAATCTCACCTTCGTGGCTTATGCCACTGTCAAACATTATATCAAATTCAGCAGTTCTGAAAGGAGGAGCAACTTTGTTTTTGACAACTCTGGCTTTAACATGGTTGCCTGTAATCTGGTTTCCCTGCTTGATGGAGTCAGCACGCCTTAAATCGATTCTCACCGAGCTGTAGAATTTGAGCGCTCTTCCACCCGGGGTTACTTCCGGGTTACCGAAAACGATTCCGACTTTCTCTCTTAACTGATTTATGAAAACAACGGCGGTACCGGTTTTTCCGATGGCAGCGGCGAGTTTCCTCAATGCCTGCGACATCAGTCTTGCCTGAAGGGCGACATGGGTGTCTCCCATTTCCCCTTCGATTTCTGCTTGTGATACCAGCGCGGCGACACTGTCGACGACGACAATTTCAACCGCTCCGCTTCTCACTAGTGCATCAGTAATCTCGAGAGCTTGTTCGCCGGTGTCCGGCTGAGATATAAGCAGTTCATTGACAGTGACTCCGCAACGCTGAGCGTAAGAGGGATCAAGAGCATGCTCAACATCGATATAGGCAGCGATTCCTCCTCTCCTTTGCGTCTCAGCAATGATGTGCTGAGCCAGTGTGGTCTTCCCCGAAGATTCCGGACCGAATATTTCGGCAATCCGCCCTTTGGGTATCCCACCGATTCCCAGAGCCAGGTCCAATGAAAGAGAGCCGGTAGGAATGGCTTCAACATGCGCACTCGCAGCTGATTCCCCCAGCTTCATTATTGACCCTTTGCCAAATCGTTTTTCGATTTGGCCGATAGCCAGTTCCAGTGCTTTGCCTTTTTCTGTGGTCATATCCGTCACTACCTTATGATATCATACATACCTGCATCGGACAATTGTTTTTATGTAAATTTGCACCAAAGGTACTATATCCGATTTTTCGATATCATTTATCATACAAGAACTTCTGTTCTGTGTCAATGGCAGAGCATTTTTTCTTGTATACTCGTTTATTTTTCAATATGTAGTTTCCTGCAGCGTTGGAATTTTGCTATAAATGACCTGTTTTGCTACAATTCAGATAAACGAACTGAGAAAGGAAATGAGACAGTGGCCGATGATAACAATAATTACTACAAAGCCCTTTACGAGGTAGCCTCCAGTATTAACTCAGCGCTCGAGCCCGATAAGGTACTTGACTCGATTGCCGAAAATGTCGTTCGTACCATGAATGTAAAAGGTTGTTCTCTCATTCTTCTTTCCTCCGACAAAAAGACACTCATGCATACGGCTACGTATGGTTTGAGTGATAAATACGTTCATAAAGGTCCCCTCTCTGCAGATAAAAGTATCACTATGGCTCTTAAAGGAGAATCGGTTGCGGTACTGGATGCAACCAGGGATGACCGGGTCCAGTATATCAAGGAAAAAATCGAAGAAGGTATTATCTCCATTTTATCGGTTCCTATGAAGCTGAGGGGTGAAATCATCGGGGTAGTCAGGGTTTACTCTTCTAAAAAACGGGAATTCAACGAAGATGATACCTATTTTGTTCAGGCGGTTGCTAATCTCGGAGCTATTGCTCTCGAAAATGCCCGGCTGTATGAAAATATCCAGAAGAATTATGACGACCTTCGGCAGGAAATGCTCGAGTGGCGTACTTCTATGGCGGTTACCGGGACGCCACGCAGTATGTGGTTCATCCGGCACAGCAAAGACCAGGTTTTTCCGAATCGACAATAGTAAAATCATGTGGATAAACCCGATGGTGGAACGGCTGTCGATGTGTTTCACTTCGAACTATAAAAATTGCTATCATTGGTATTAAAAATACTTATATGACAGATGTAATGCGAGTACGGTATACTGAAGTTACGAATCTGTCCAACGACGAAACAAGGGGGAAAAAATGGCGGATAAAAATGTGGTTGTCTACTCAACACCTACCTGACCCTGGTGCACACGAGTGAAAGAGTATCTTTCCGGAAAAAATATTGCCTACACCGAATACGATGTATCAAAAGACAGAGAAAAAGCGAAAGAAATGGTTGATAAAACCAAGCAGATGGGTGTTCCGGTCATACGGGTGGATGATGCTTTTGTCGTAGGTTTCAATAAACCTGAACTTGATGCCTTGCTGGCTGAATAGCAGCGCCATGATGAAAATGAAGAGCCGGTCGTACGAAAACGGCCGGCTCTTTTGTGTTTATTCACGTTACGATTGCAGGTATTTTTCAGGATTTTTATCGAATGATACCTTGCAGCCTTGTGCGCAGAAGTAATATTTCTTTCCTTTGTATTCGGAAGTTGCGGCAGCTGTCTTTTCGTCGACCTCCATTTTGCAGACCGGGTCAATAGCTTTTCCCATTGTTGTTCCTCCTTCCCCGTACGTTTCCCCTTCCGGCAGCCTGAACTTTTTCAATCGTAATGAATTCGTGACGACAGTAATCGAACTGGCAGCCATGGCAGCGGCTGCCAGAATGGGATTCAGGAATCCGTATTCTCCGAGTGCAAAGCGCAGAAAAGGCGGCACTCCGTTTTCATGGAACACCAGGTAAAGAATGCCTGCCGCAATCGGAATCAAAACAGTGTTGTACGCAAATGCCCAGAAGAGGTTTTGCTTGATGGTAACGACCGTTCGTTTACTGAGTGAAATAGCGGCGGCAATGCCTCTGATATCACCGCTGATAAGAGTGATGTCACCGGTTTCCATGGCAATGTCGGTGCCGGTACCGATGGCTATGCCGACATCAGCCTGCGCCAGTGCCGGGGCGTCATTGATGCCGTCGCCGACCATGGCGACGATTTTTCCTTTCGCTTGGAGTTTCTTCACTTCTTCCGCTTTGTTCTCAGGCAGTACTTCTGCATAAACGGTATCGATTCCCGCTTCATGGGCAACTGCCTGGGCGGTACTCAGGTTATCACCGGTTACCATCGTAACCTCTATTCCCATGCTGCGCAGCGATTTTACGGCTTCGTCGGCACCGGGTTTGATGGTATCGGCAAGAGCAATGATTGCTTTTGCGTGTGTGTCGATACCGAGGTACATAACGGTCTTTCCCTGGTTGCGAAGCCGGTTCGCCTCTTCTTCGAGAGAATCGAGTGAAAATCCCCGCTCTTTCATCAATCGCTGGTTACCCAGCAGGATCGGCCTGCTGTCGATAACGGCCTCTACTCCATGGCCGGGAACAGCCCGGAAGTCAACCGCAGCCGGAAGCTCGATATTTTCCATCGATGCCTGCCGGAGAATAGCTTCTCCAAGAGGGTGCTCGGAACCATGTTCGACGGCTGCGGCTGTTTTCAGAACCTCGTCCCGTGAAAGTGATGGTGAATAGATATCGGTCACGACCGGCATTCCTCTCGTCAGTGTTCCGGTTTTATCGAGCATGACCGTGGTTACTTTATGGGTTTTTTCCAGTATTTCGGCGCTTCGGATAAGAATGCCGTGTTCAGCTCCTTTCCCGGTGCCGACGATTATCGCCGTCGGCGTTGCCAGTCCCATAGCGCAGGGGCAGGCAATGACGAGGACGGCGACGAAGTTCAGCAAAGCGTAGGTCAAAACCGGTGGCGGACCGGTGAAGTACCAGACGATGAAGGTAATGACCGAAATTGAAATGACAATCGGTACAAAGTAGCTGGCGATGATATCGGCCATACGCTGGATTGGGGCTTTACTTCCCTGAGCTTCTTCTACCAGTTTGACGATTCGTGCCAGAGTAGTGTTCTTCCCAACCCTGGTAGCCTCGAACCGGAAACTGCCGGTACGATTTATCGAAGCTCCGATGACGCTGCTGCCGGTATTTTTTTCAACAGGTATGCTTTCACCGGTAAGCATCGATTCATCGATACTCGAGTGTCCTTCGATGATAATGCCGTCAACCGGAATCTTTTCACCGGGACGCACGACAACGATATCACCAACCTGAACGTCATCGACCGCTATTTCCTGCTCTTTCCCCTCACGCACCACCACTGCTTTATTCGGATTCAGGCCAATCAATTGTTTAATCGCTTCGGACGTTTGTCCCCGGGCACGGGTTTCGAGGTACCGACCCAGTAGTATCAGGGCGATTATCATTGCCGAAGTGTCGAAGTAGAGCATGGCCATAACGAGACTGCCTGAAAAAACTTCCGGAAACAGGACAGCGGTAACGCTGTAGAAATAGGCTGCCGATGTGCCGACAGCGACCAGGGTGTTCATGTCGGCAGTACGGTGTTTCAGGGCTCCCCAGGCCCCCCTGTAGAACCGTAACCCTGCCCAGAACTGGACCGGTGTTGCCAGGCCCCAGAGAACGAACGGCTTTCCGGAAAAGTCCGGTAGCCACATCAGCAGCATGATAATGGCCGCCAGCAGGACGGCGACGATGAAGCGGTTTCGTACCGCTTTTATCTCGCGGCGCGAGGCCGCCGTGACGTCCTTCAGTTTTTCCGATTCGTCGCCGAGTTCATAACCGGCTTCGCGGACCGCTTTCTTCAACTCGGCGACAGGTGTATCTTCGGTGTACTCGACGGTAGCTTTTTCCGAACCGAGATTGACGTTCGCCGAAATAACCCCCGGGACGGATTTCAAAGCTTCCTCGACGCGGCCGACACACATGGCACAGGTCATTCCCCTGACCGGGAAGACCGATTTTTTCGTAGCAACCCCGTAACCGAGTTCTGTAATAGTATGTTGAAGCGCTGCCAGGCTCACTTCTTCGGGGTTATAGTCGACGGTCGCTTTCTCCGAAGCAAAATTTACCCGGGCGTTCTCGACTCCCGGCACCGATGCCAGCCCCTTTTCGATGGTGGCGGCGCAGTTCGTGCAGGTCATGCCGGTTATCGAAATCTGCGCCTTCTCTTTTTTCCCCTTTTCGGCTTGTGTCGTCATCGTTACTCCCCCGAATAATCAGTGTCAACGTTATCCGGTGAAATCTACTTCGACCTCATTCACATCCCAGAGCGGCTCGATTTTTTCAACGATTTCATCTTTGATTGCCGGAGCGAACTGGTGGTCGGCCGGCAGGGAAATCGAAACCGAAACCTTTCCGTTTTTCACCGTGATTCCCTCAACGAGGTCGGTTTTTACCAGGTCGAGCCCGGCCATCGGGTTCATCACCTTCTTCAGGCGATTCCGTACTGTTTCCATGGTCGTCGGTTTTTTATCCTTGAACAGGCCGTGTTTTTCTTCGTAGTTCTCGATTGCCGACCGGAGGCCTTCGATGGCCAGTACCGAGCAGTGCACCTTTATCTTCGGCAGTCCGCCGAGCGCTTCGGCGGCGTCTTTCCAGGTGATTTTTTTCGCTTCCTCGATGGTTTTTCCCTTGGCCAGTTCGGTGATTATCGAGCCGGTGGCGATATTCGAAGCGCAGCCGTAGGATTCGAATTTGATATCATCGATAACTTTTGTTTTCTCATCGACATTGAGATAGACAGCTACCATGTCGCCGCAGGCGGGGCTGCCCTCCTGTGCCTGGCCGTCGGCGTTTTCAATTTTTCCGATGTTATGGGGGTGCCTGAAATGTTCCAGAACGGTTTCGCTGTAAGGTGATTTCATTATTCTGTCTCCTTTCGGTTTTTATCCCGCGCCAGCGGGCTGAAGCTTCTCAGCTCTTTGACGATATCTTTGAGAACATCGACGATACCGTCGGCTTCCTCTATTGTGTTATACCGGCCGAGGGTGAACCGTATCGAGCCGTGCGCCCGCTCGTGGTCCCCGCCGATGCCGAAAATGACATGGCTGCCTTCGAGAGACCGGCTGAAACAGGCTGAGCCGGTACTGACGGCATAGCCGTGCATATCGAGGTGAAGGGTAATCGATTCTCCTTCGATGTAGTGAAAGGTTATGTTGGCATTCTGCGGCAGTCTTTTTTCACGGTGACCGTTCAGCGTCGTATCCGGTATCTCTTTCAGAATCCGTTCGATGAGATGGTCGCGAATGCCTTTCAACTTTTCATTTTCTTCCGGCGCTATCAGTTTCACCGCCTCTGCGAAACCGACTGCCCCGGGAATGTTTTCAAGTCCGGCCCGAAGGTCGAATTCCTGGAATCCTCCGTCCATCCATTTTCCCGGCTTTGTCCCTTTACGGACGTACAGCCCTCCGATTCCCTTCGGGCCGTGGATGGTATGCGCCGATACGGTGATAAGGTCGACCGGCACTTTCTTGACATCGATTGGTACTCTGCCGAAGGTGTGGGTGGCGTCGGTATGAAATCCCACCTTTTTTTCTCGGCAGATTGTACCGATAGCTTCGATATCCTGTATCGTTCCGATTTCTTGATTGGCATGCTGAATCGAGACGAGAAAGGTATCCTGGGTGATTGCTTCATTCA
>CAYSQK010000003.1:0-23392 GCA_964433075.1 uncultured Dehalococcoidales bacterium | reverse complement strand
AGATAATGAGCGGTGACTGGAGTTCAGACGTGTGCTCTTCCGATCTGGTGGTTCAATCCCTTCGAAAGGGACGCTGACGTGGGTGAAACGAATCTGGAAATTGATGTCCTTGTTGTCCAGCAGGTACATCAGCATATTCTTGAACGGGGGATAGGTGGTTTCACGAATGATTTCGTTGGTGAAAAGGTGGTCGAATTTCTTAGTCATGGCATTTCTCCTTTTATGTGATGTTCTTTTTTTACGGTCTCTCGATTGCGGTGTTCGTCTGTACCCCGACGTCATACATGATGACGCCCATCATGATGGGCGATTTTACATTCCTGAAATAGAGCGGGAAGTGGCCTACCCATCCCGGGACATATACACTGCAGGCGGTATCGAAGGTGATTTTTTCCAGGTCGTCACCTTCACCCAGCCAGAATTCTCCTTCGCCGCCGAGGTAGGCGGTGTCGTAAGGGTCGTTTCCGTAGAAGGTGAAGATTTCCGGATAAGCATGCTTGTGAGCGCCGTAGTTTTTATCGTCGTTCAGCAGCACCATATCGCGCAGAATGAATCCGTACTCGATTTTTAACGGAACGTCATTGATTCGGTCGCAGTTGAAAATCATCCGCGGCCCGGTCGTCTTGATTGATTTGTCGGTTATTTTGAATGATTCGGGCGTCTGATACCGTACCAGCCCTCCTTCAGGGCCGGGGCCGATTACCAGTTCGGCGTTGCGGGTGATGTATTTTTCGTATTTTGATTCTCCCATTGATGGTCTCCTTTCGTGTCCGGTTACATTATTCTTTACTGGTGATATAGTGAGAACCTTCTGAGGTTCCCTTAGGGTCGAAGGCTTTCTTGAGTTTTCTCATCCACTGGTGGTAATTCAGGACATGCGGCCCGTACAGGTCGTGTAGAGCATCGCCGAAAACATGGCCGGGAACGCCGTAGTGGTCGCGAATTGCAGTCTCATTGGCCTGCTTTGAGAATTCCTGCGTGAGCACCGTGAAGGTGGCAGGATTCGGCATGTAGCGTATCAGCAGTTCACCGTGGCCGTAGTGGCCGTGCTCGAAAGACTGGGTAAAGGGTGAAAACCCGTCGTTGTAGACGATTCCTCGTTTGATGAGGTCGTTCTTGTTTTCACCGCTGACCGAAATGTAATCAGCCATCAGTTTAAAAACATCGGTTTGCCCAACCTCACCTCCGAAAGCGCCGGTTGCCCTGAAAACCTCACGAATCGAACCGGTACTCCGGATGTACCTCCATAGGCATCCGGAGGCAACGTTCGGGTCATCGAGAATCTTCGGAATCTTCTGCCCGCCGGTTTGCCCGATTATTAGTTCCAGCACTTTCATTTTATAATCGAAATCGCTGTCCGAATTCCCTGCGATAGATATCATGAAGCTCGGGCCTTTCACGTACCGGCTGAATTCATTCATCAGTATAACGTCTTCTTCGTTACTGACGGCGATGTTCGAAGCCGCCATGGCGGCATTGAAGCCCATCAACTGGTAACCGATTTCACTTTCGCCGACCAGTTGCTGGGCACGGTCGAGTGCCTCCACGGAATCGAATGAGTAGAACCCGATGTAGAAATTCTTCGGGTAGTAGGCAGGAATGTATTTCGGAGAAGTCCCTTCGAGCGGCAGGACAGGCGGCCCCGGCCAGTGGTACAGTTTGGCAGCTGCCGCGGTATATACGCCCAACCCGCCGAGCGGCGTGACATTCCCTCGTATAATCCCTCGCAGTGACGGTCCCGGGCCGTCTCCGCAAAACCATTCATCTGACGAGCCCAGCGAGCCGAGCCGGACGATGTCTCCTTCAGGGGTAACCCATTCGACGGCCAGCAGGTTTCTCTCGCCGTAACTGGCGCTTTGGCTCATGTGGCCGATTCCCTGGTGGGCCGCCAGCGGCATGGCCGAACAGTTCGAACCTGCTCCGCACATGTTGCAGTTCAAACCGCGTTTCATCAACTCAGCCTGAAGCTGGGCACTGATGACGTACGGCTGAACGACGGCGTACATATTTTTCTCGTTGATTTCGATTATGCTGTTCATCCGCCGGAGGTCCAGGTGCACCGTGCCTTCGCCGGAGGCATCGTTATACGGTCCCCACCGGGTGCTGGAAGCCTTGAACTTCAGATTGAAGCGGTTGCAGAGGCGGACGATTGTCTGTACTTCACCGGTCGACGCGGGAAGAATGACTGCGTCGAAGCGGGGTGTGAACTTTGCCGCCCCGGCCATCAGACCTGACCGCCATGCGTAGGAGAAGAGAATTTCAGGGTCGGATGAGATGTTTTCCCTTCCGACAATATCTTCGAATGCGGCGTATTGACTCGTATTCAATGCCATTGTCCATTCCTCCTTAAAGTACCGACCGGGCAAGCAGATCGACGATATCAAAAACGGGCAGCGAATCGGTCTGTTCCTGCCGGGCATCGGTGAAATTTCTTTCGCATCCCGGACAGGCTGTTACCAGCGCTTCAGCCCCGGTCGAAGCTGCTTCTTTGAGCCGGATATCGGCTGTCCATGCCGCAAACGCCGGATTATTTTCTTTCACACCGCCGCCTGCCCCGCAGCACCAGGCGTATTCTCTGGTTCGGTCCATCTCGACCAGTCTGATTCCGGGGATGCTTTTCAGCAGGTCGCGCGGTGCTCCGTAGACTCCGTGCGTACCGCGGCGGAATTCTTTCGGCGGGTCGAAGAGCCGTATCTGTCCGGGTTTCTGTGTCCCCTCCCAGTGTATCCACGGTTCTCCCAGCCTGCCCAGGTAACAGGGGTCGTGGTAGGTTATTGTCATATCGACCTTCTTGACCGGGCTGATTTTACCTTCCTTGATGAGCCGCAGGAAATACTCGGAGGTATGGAGAACCTCCAGTTTTCCCTGAAAGCCGAAACGATCATACAGTACCTTGAAGGCCTGATAGCATTCTGCGCAGCCGGTGACCAGCGTGGTAACGCCTGACTTGGTGAAGCGTTCCATGTTTCGTTCAGCCTGTTTGAAAAAATCGTTTTTATACCCGAGGTAGTAGGCGCGGCCTCCGCAGCACTGCTCTTCTGCTCCCGCGATGCCGATATCGATTCCTGCTTTCTGTATCAGGGCGATGCTGTTTCGGGCAGTGTCCCACAGAGAACGGTCGGCGGCTGTCCGGCAGCCTGCGTGGAAAATAACGCTCGTTTTTTGCTGCCCGCAGTTCTTGATGTTCAATCCGTCGTACCAGTTCATATCGGATGCTGCGGGAACGAGATGTCCGCTCCTCCGCAGATTGTTTGCCATGTCATCGAATACCGGCAGGGTTTTCCCGTGCTCGACGCAGGCGATGCGCATCTCGGAAATCGGCTCGAAAACTTCCATGTCCATGGCATATTTGCAGGACGTGTCGCAGCCGCCGCACATCTGACAGGCGTACACAATATCGCGAAGCTTGTCTGTATAATTCAGTTCGTTTTCCAGCAGAGCGATACCCATGCCCAGCCTGCCTCCGCCGGAGTAACTGTGGTAGTTGTAGCGGGCGATGCTCGGGCAGATGGTGACATTGTCCGCACCTTTGACATTCTCCAGGGGGATGAATTTGCATGCTGAACAACGGCAGCAGGTTTCCATGTCCTGTCGATACTCCGCTAAAGCCATAGTGCTCGCTCCTTTAAAATTACTTTCTGCCCTGCCGTTCGGCAAATTATAACCCCAGTTTTTCCGGATTCATGATGTTGAGAGGGTCAAGTATTGCCTTTACCTTTTTTATCGAGGCCAGAGAGGCAGCGTCCCTGTTCATGATATACTCGGTGCATTCACCGTAGGGACGGGAGAAAAAAGCTCCCTGTGACATCAGTTTTTTCGTTGCTGAAACCGTTAAAGTTCTCACCCTCTCGACTTCCTTTGAATCGTGATGGTTGAAGAAAAGGTGAAATTCAACGTGACAGTTGACGCCCTGGACAATCGGCTGAAGGTAAATGCCGATATCGGTTGACGGATAGCCGGCCGCTGCTGCTTCTACCTGCATTATGTCGATGAGGCCGGGGAGTTTGTCATACACGGATAAAAAGAATATGTCCTGGCAGTTGCCGCGATGGCGTATCTTCCAGTACGGCTCACCCGAAGGGCGTTGAATCAGTCTCAGGAACGTGTCCGCCGAAAGGCTTCCCAGCATTTTCAGCGGTTCCAGACCGAGCCGCTGACAGAGTTCACGCATATCTTTAGATTGACCGCTGATTCTCTCTTCGGGGAGAAAGTCGTAGGCTGCAACGGTGAAGAAAAGGACCCACGGAGGAAGTTCTTCCCGTATCTGGGAATCGTCGCCGTTTTGGTGGTCTGCACAAATGGCAGCCAGGTCGGCATTGTTCAGTATCAGGCACTCGTTAACCAGCCGGAGCCGGATAAGCCAGTGTACCATCTCAGTGACTTTTTTAAGGCTGGAAGAGCTGATGAAAAACGGTTCTTCCAGTGCCGGAATGAGTTCGCACCGGGCTGATGCCCAGGTAACGATACCCATCGTACCTTGGGCTCCCTGAACCATACGGTACCATGAAGATGCTGAAGGTCCGGCAGCTTCCTTCTGAACACCCCCGGCCGCCCACTGCTCTTCGATGGTTCCCGAGCCGGCTGCTGAGCCGGTGCGGAACATTTCGCCGGTACCGAATATCACCTCGGTACAGGAGAGGGGGTCGGCAATGTCCCAGTGGTATTTCGGCATCAGTACCGGTTCTCTCTCGAGCATGCTGCCGACAACTGATTTCGTTTTTCGCGGTAGAAGCGGCATGTTGAGCCGGAGATTGTGGTCGCTGACGGCTGAAATCAGCTCCTCGAAGGTAACCCCCGGTTCGAACATCGCAACGCGGTTCTTCCGGTCGATATGGATAACGGTTTTCATGCCGCTCAGGTCAACGATGATTGCTCCGCCGGTACCGGGAACCGTATCACCCCGGAAATGGGGCGCGCCGGAACTGACCGGAACGAGCGGCGTCCGGGCCTCTTTTGCCAGGGTAATGATTTTGTGAATGTGCTCCGTGGTTCGTGGTTTGACGACGCAGGCCGGCCTGACGGGATGGGTAAAACTCATGTCTCCGGCATACTCATTCAGTATCAGGTCATCGGAAAGAACGTTTTCCTGACCGACGATTGCCGTCAGGGCTTTTTGTTCAATCATCTCTACCTCCCGATATTCAGCTCCGTCTTTGCGAGATTCACCGTCAACAGGCATTTATGTCCCGTATCAGTGCAGTGCAATCGGGATGAACCGAAGTAATCTCGATAAATGCATGTTGTGTATTCTCGTATTATTTTTCTAAGGTTAGGGAGAACACTGTTAATACCTATGGATCGACGTGTCCGGTTACGACGAGTACCTGCCCGACGATATCGGCGGCAGCATCTGAAGCCAGGAACGTCACGGCGTTAGCGATATCCTGAGGTTCCGTCAGTCTGCCGAGGGGAATCGATTTCACGGCATTCGGTAGCAGGTCAGGCGGCGCCTGTTTTGCGAACCCGGTATTGGCGATACCCGGAGCGACCAGGTTGATGTTTATCTTGTAGGGAGCCATTTCCTTGGAGATTCCTTTGCAGAAGGCGATTATTCCTCCTTTAGCAGCGGCGTATACCGCGACGTTCATGCCGCCGTGGATTCCGACGCCGGAAGTGATGCTGACAACCTTGCCGCTTTTCTGCTCGACCATGGAGGGCAAAACTGCCCGTGTGCAGTGAATGGTGCCGTAGAGATTGATATCGATATCCCGGTGCCAGTCTTTCTCGGCCATCTCCAGGAACGGTTTCGGCGGAGTGGATGCTCCCGCATTGTTGACGAGGATATCGATTTTTCCGAATTCTTTAATAGCGGCTGCTGCCATTTCCTGTGCTGCCTGATAGCTGGTAATGTCGGTTTTTCAGTGCGATAGCTCTGGCGCCGGCAGCTTGCGCTTCGGCAGCGGTTTTCTTCGCTCCTTCAAGGTCGATATCGCAGGCAACGATGTTGCAGCCTTCTTTCGCCAGATTGTTGACTATTGCTCTCCCGAATCCTATCTGGCTGCCGGCTCCGGTAACGATAGCGGTTTTCCCTTTTAAACCCAGTTCCATGGTTCCTCCTGTTAAAATTATTCCGATAAATCGAGAGATATCAGTTTTTGCTGTGTATATTCCTCGAGTCCGCTGGTATGGTTCTCTTTCCCGAATCCGCTTTCCTTGACGCCGCCCCACGGCAGCTCGTTACCGATTATCATGTGGTCGTTTATCCAGACCGCCCCGGCATTGATTTCATTGGCAAACCGGATAGCTTTTGGCGCGTTCGTTGTCCATACGGAGGCAGACAAGCCGAAAGTTGTGTCGTTAGCCATTTCGATAACCTTGTTTTCATCGGAGTACTTGACGAAGCAGGCGACCGGCCCGAATATCTCCTCCCGATAAATTGTCATGTCGGGAGTTACGCCGGTGAAAGCCGTCGGCGTGACGTAGTAGCCTTTATCCATCGGCGGTTGTGTGGGACGTTTTCCTCCGAGAACGAGCTTTGCCCCTTCTTCGATTCCTTTTTTGATGAGGTGTTCGACGTGCGCGCGGTGCTCGGCGCTGACGACCGGCCCCATCATCGTCTTCGGGTCAGTCGGGTCGCCGACAACCCATGTTTTTGCCCCTTCGATATAGCGTTCCACGAATTCTTCATGAATTGATTCATGGACATAGTACCTGCCCGGTGAGGCGCAAATCATACCGCTGTTCATTTGGGTGCAGAAAACTGCCTTGGCAACTGCCATTTCGATATTGGCGTCAGGCAGGACGATGTACGGATTCTTTCCTCCCAGTTCGAGGCTGACTCTCTTGACTGTCTTTGCCGCAAGCTCCATGATGCGCTTGCCTGTTTCACAACTCCCGGTAAAGGAAACCATTCCTACATCCGGGTGGGTTGCCATGGCTTCACCGACGGTACCGCCGGGTCCGGTAACGATATTTACCGTACCTTCCGGAAGCCCGCATTGCTCCAGTATTTCTGCAAATTTCAGGGATGTCAGGGAATCGATACTCGGCGGCTTGATGACGCAGGTGTTACCGGTTGCCAGCACCTGAGACAGTTTCGTGATGAGCATTGCCAGAGGGCCGTTCCATGGAATAATGAGTGAGCAGACGCCGACCGGTTCCCGTTTCAGCCAGAATACCGAATTGGCTGAGTGCGAGGGAATATACTCTCCCATCATTGCCCTGGCTGCTTGAGCAGCCCATTCAAGCTGTTTAGCACCGCTTTCAGCCATTCCGGCGGCATTTCTGATTGGCGTGCCGTGGTCCATGACGTCAAGCCCGGTGAGTTCATCAGCGTATTCACGCAGCTTGACTGCTATCCTGTTGATAGTGTCAGTGCGTTCGTCCTGTGATTTTTTCGACCAGACGGGGAAAGCTTTTTTCGCGGCAGCGACGGCTTTCCCGACATCCCGTTCATCACCGAGGGGTACCTGAGCAATTTCTTCTTCGGTTGCAGGATTGAGTACCCGGTACGTTTTACCGGAAGAGGCGTTTACCCATCTACTGCCAATCCACATTTTCGGGGTTATCATATTCTGTTTCCTTTCACCTTTTTTTGCCTCCTCTCCAGTGTTTGTGCCCGTTAAAGCCGTTGAACTTTATTTACTGCCCTTCCATCGGTGGCAGCGGGACTTCAAGTCTGGAACTGATGTCCTCTATTGCCGTTTCCCTCAGTTTCATAAGTATGGCAACGAACTGTCTTTGTTCACCTTCTGACAGTTTTGAAAACGTGTCCGGGATATTGCGGGGAATAAATGAACGCCGGTACTGGTCTTCGCCTTTTTCCGTAATTTCTATTCGCACCTGGTTTTTTCGTTTAAGGTCTTTTACCTTGCGAATGAGTCCCTGTTTTTCCATGCGGTTCAAGATTTCAGAGATGGAGTGAGGCTCGCGGAACAGCCAACGGGCTATTCCTGCTGGGGTAGCGTC
Source organism: uncultured Dehalococcoidales bacterium (assembly GCA_964433075.1). GTDB lineage: Bacteria > Chloroflexota > Dehalococcoidia > Dehalococcoidales > UBA2162 > MGML01. The sequence goes on along the minus strand of CAYSQK010000003.1, from coordinate 15,484 downwards.
TCTGCCTATCAGTTTGATGATGAATAAAAGCTGGGCATGACGTTCGGAAATGCCGTATGACTGAAGCTCCCGTTCACGCACTTTTACGATTGCATCTCTGGTCTGACTGAACAGTACCCAGAGGTAATAAAAGTCGATTTCTCTCATTGTGTCCCCTGACTACTCGAATTTGAAATTCTTCCGGTACTGGTCGGTCGGGAGTATTTTTTCATCGACCGGGTACTCCACCTGTTTCCCGTCGATAATTGCCGAATAGCCTTTTGAAATCGGGCAGTTCACGAAGAAGAATGGCGTCCCGACCCGTTTATGGATAATCGGACAATGAACCAGACCGGCTGGAATGTGGACGGCGCAGGTCTCTTTGATAACCAGCTTTTCACCCTGGTCGCCCATGTAAATTTCCGATTCTGCATCGTAGGCATTCAGGTCCGCGGTGCAGGGGACGAAGACAAACACTTCATCGAAATCATGTGTGTGGGACTGCTCCTTCATCTCAAACGGTACGCTGACATGGGTAAAACGTATCTGGAAATTTGTGTCTTTCAGGGCATAAAAAATCATGTTCAGAAAGGGCGGGTAAATCGTGTCGCGGGTAATCGGGGTGGTTTTCAGGTAACTGTAATCGGTCATTCGTCACTCCTCCCGAATGGATAGTCGTATACGATGACACGATAATATATGAGAATGAGAAAAAGGTCAAGAAAAAATGAAAAAGATACCAGTGATCAGTTGAGGAAAGTAATCAGTTGCTTGACCGCCTGCTGCGGATACAGGTTGGGCATCGTACCGATTTTTCCTATATCTACCCATTCCAGATGGTACTGATTGTGCGTTGTCATACGGGTCTTTTCCGGTTCGCCGAGTTCGGATGTTCCTGAAAAGGCTTCAACGAGAAAGTAGTATTCCTTCTGATTAGACCCCGATTGCTGCTCAGGGAAAGTACTGTCCATCTCGAACAGCAGTCTGAAAGATTCTATTGTGAGGCCGGTTTCTTCGATGATTTCCCGCTTCAGTCCCTCTTCGAGACTTTCTCCCTTTTCGACGCCTCCCCCGGGGAAAACGTAGAATTCACGGCTGTCTTTCCTTCGCCGCATCAGCAGTATTTTCTGGTTTTTCATGATAATTCCGGCAACACGCTGCCGGACTTGAGAGCCATCCATATTCCAAGCCTTTTATATTCCGGTGAGATAAATCCATAACCAGGCTGTCCCGATTCCCATCAGTCCGCCGATAAGGACCTGAAAAGACGTGTGTCCTACCAGTTCCTTGAATTCTTTTCCCAGTACCTTGGGAGGTGTCCGGGTTTCGAGTTCTTTGATGATACGATTCAGGACGACTGCCTGCTGACCGACTGCCTGGCGGACACCGGCGGCGTCATACATCACAACCAGTGCCAGAACGACACACATACCGAAAAGCACCGAATCGAGCCCCTCGATAAAAGCGACCGTTGTTGCCAGGGCACTGACGAATGCCGAATGAGAACTGGGCATGCCGCCGCTGATAACGAAGTACCGGACATCGAACCGTTTTTTCTGGACGAGCACCACGAATACTTTCGAGATTTGTGCCAGTGCCCAGGCGCAAATGGGAATGACGAGTGCTTTGTTGGTTATGATATCATCGAACATTCAGATTACCTTTGCTGTCCGCCGGAAAACTGTGGGTGCAACAGTTTAAGTATACGGAGTAAACCGGTATATTGTAAATGTTGATTGTTTTGCTGTTGTCCTTGGTTAATCTCCGGTTACCGTATGGACGGTAATACATGTCCGATGATATAGTAACGCAGAGAAGATACTTCTGAGAGGTGGTAACAATGAAAAAAGTTGGTTTGGGTCTGCTGGCGGTATCTGTTCTGGCTGTTATCGGTACGATGGTATGGGCTATGGTTACCGAGGCTGATGATACGCCGGTCGTCATCTATATTATTTTCGGAACAGCCGGAATCGGGGCACTTATCCTGCTGGCGGTAGCCGTCTATGAACGAAAAAAGCAGGAGAAAAAGGAAACGTTCGAAAGGAGAGACAATTAAATGCTGGTAGTAACGTCACCAACGATACCCGGGAGAAACATCGTTAAAACAATCGGACTGGTCAGAGGCTCGACGATTCGTGCTAAACATCTCGGTAAGGATATCATGGCCTCCTTCAGGAGCATGGCCGGAGGAGAAATCGGGGAGTATACGCAAATGATGGCTGAGGCAAGGGAACAGGCGCTCGAACGCATGGTTAAGGATGCGGAAAGCCAGGGCGCAAATGCCGTTATTTCTCTCAGTTTCGGAACTGCCATGATTATGCAGTCATCCGCCGAATGTATCGCCTACGGCACCGGGGTGGTTATCGAGTGAAAAATCCTTTAACGAGAATAAACGAGGCAGCCTTCAGGCTGCCTCTCTCCGTTTCTAATACCTGCCGTATTTTTCTGCCGCCTGCACCATGGCTCTCATGTTTTCTGGTTTGGCGTTATAGATACCGCCGCCGTTACCCAGTATGAAACCTCCGTCTTTCCCGCAGGCCTTGATTATTTTTTTACAGTAATCTTCGACATCCTGCGGCGAGCCCACCTGAAGGAGCGTCAGGGGAACGTTGCCGATAAGACAGGCGCGATTTCCCAGTATTTCCTTCGCTCGGATGATATCGGTTTTCTCGATGAGCATGACGAGGCTTCCTTTGGGAAACTCGGTGAAGTACTCGATCTGCCGGTCGCGCTGTCCTTCGAGGAACATCCAGACAGTATCGTAACCGAGTCCGAGGGTGGCGTAAATACACCTCTTCCAGTATGGCCAGGCAAATTCTTCGAATTGTCTGGCGGACATGAATTCGTCCGAAACCCGGTGGGGTTCGTCGCAACTGCCGATGGCCGGTATTCCGGCTTCTTTAACCGCTGGTCGAGCGGTGGCAATGCGGTATTCGACGAATTTGTTCAGGGCTGCCTTGAGTTTTTCAGGCTGGCGGAACATGTCGAAGACCACGCCTTTGTAGGTGCGAAAATGATTGCTGAAGCTGGAAAACGGCGGTTGTACGCCGCCCATCGAGGGTTTCCGCATGTTGACATAACCAAGTGAATGCATGTCTGCATCAAGGTCTCCCATTGCGTCATTCCATCTGACGGTAGCTTCTCCCATTTTTCTCATCGTTGCGGCAAACTCGGCAAATTCTTCCGTGATGAAGAGGCTGCTTATTGAACCCAGATTCGTCCCCAGACTCATCAGCGGCGGGAGTTTTGCCAGTGGTTTCAGAGACTCATAGACTCTTGGCAGCCAGACCCGCAGGATGAAATCAGACGGGTCGGCGAGGAACAGGTCGTACTCCTCGGCTTTCATGAACTCTTTTTCAAGTATCTGGTTCCCGACATTTTCCGGCAGGTTACCGCCTGGCCAGAGGGTACAGTTTGTGCCGCTGGCTTCGAGAGCCAGGCCGGATTCCTTTCCGCCGACTGCCCAGCAGTCAGGATCGAAATCAGCAAACATTCGCTTGAAAGCTGACTTCCAGACCGGCGCATTGTAGTAGGCGGTTGAAAATGGCAGTCCGGCATACGGGCAGGCGAGCATGGGCACATCCCAGAACATCACCGGCACACGGTCGGGGACATTCATTTGAATGGCGTCGTAAATTCTCTTTTGCCGCTCTGCATAGAGTTCTTCGATGGATTTACTATGTTTTTTTTGAATCTGTTCTTTTAGTTCGGAGTCTTCCTTCAGAAGGTATTCTTCGGACGGAGTTTGTGTCATTCGTTACCTCTTTCTTTTCGGTTCAATGGTTCACCGGTAATTTTTCTCATTATATACCAAATATGCCGGGCCTTTTCTCTTTCATACCTACCCTTTATGTTTCTGATTGGTGTAGAATGAGTTTCAATAATGAGTGAAAAGGCGGCGGGAAACGTATGATAGTGCAGACAAGAGATTTCGGAAAAACGTCTTCGGGTAAGACAGTGACAATATTTACTATGAGAAACAGTCACGGCTGCCAGTGCAGCCTTATCTCATATGGGGCGGCAGTGCAGGAATTATTTGTTCCTGATAAGCACGGGAAGCTTTCTGATGTCGTACTCGGGTTCGATGATTTTGCCGGTTACGAAAGCCCTCAAAATCCGTATTTTGGGGCAACTATCGGCCGTCACGGTAACCGAATCGAAGACGCCTGTTTTACCCTGAATGGTAAAACGTATCAGCTTGCCCGTAATGACGGACGCAACAATCTTCACGGCGGTCCCGGCGGCTTCGGCCGTGTCGTATGGGAAGGAAAGGTCGTCTCTGAAAGCGACGAGCCTGCCGTCGCTTTTTCGTACCACAGTCCGGACGGAGAAGAAGGTTTTCCCGGTACTATGGAGACAATCGTCACCTATACCCTGACGAAGGATAACGGTTTGCGTATTGAGTATGATGCGGTTGCCGACAGGACGACCGTTATCAACCTGACAAATCATACCTATTTCAATCTTGCCGGTCACAATCGGGGATCAGTTCTCGAACACGTATTACAGATAGATGCTGATGAAGTGACGGTCGGGAACAGTGAACTTCTGCCTGACGGGACGTTTGCCAGCGTGGAAGGGACCTCCTTCGATTTTCGGAAGCCGAAATCTATCGGCCGCGATATCGATAGCGATGAAGAACAGCTCCGTTTCGGCGGCGGGTATGACCATAACTTCGTTCTCCGCTCGAAATCGGGCGAATTGACGCGGTGCGCCCGTGTGTATGAACTGAACGGCTTTAGAGAGATGACGGTCGAAACGACACTCCCCGGTCTCCAGTTGTATACCGGTAACATGATGAAACGGGTCATCGGTAAGGGCGGCGCGGCGTATGATTACCGCCACGGATTCTGCCTGGAGACGCAGTTCTATCCCAACTCGCTCCGCCACCCGCATTTTCCTTCGCCGGTCTTCGAAGCTGGTGAGCATTTTCGGCATACCACCGTGTACCGTTTCGGTGTCCTCACCTTTGAAGAATAATCGGTGCTGCGCCGCAGTCGGTGTCATGAAAAAGGTGCGGATGTAGCGTAAACATGAGCCGGTGAGACCGGAATAACAACATTTATTTGTTGTTCTCCTTAGTGTCGTTTTGTATAATGAAATAATCGCATATCCTGCATGGCCAGTTGTAAAAACGCATTTTCATTACATAACTGCTTACTGAGCACCGTTATTTCGCGGAAAAAAGTATGGAGGTTGTTTTGGTTAAAAAAATAACGATTGTTCTCGCTCTCTTGTTGTTGATGGTTCCTTGCCTGCCGGCGGCTGCCGGAGAATCCCCTGTGATATCGGATGAACTGCTGGGTACCTGGACGGGTAATCTCGCTATCACCGAACATTATTCGGCTTCATCGGATACCTCGTGGATTGCTGCCGAAGAAGCAAAAACACAGACCGTCAGTTTTCAGTGGGGTTCGGAATCAGGAAAACTATATTGCGAAAGCCCGATTGTCAGCACCCTGGTTACGCTTGGTGACGGCGGTACCCTCGACGGGTATGAGCACGAAACCATTCAAGCCTCCGATACAACCTATGAGACGGACTACTATGTTTCGGGAACGGTTAGCCGGAACAATTCCGGTTTGCATCTGGTCCTTGAAATTACCATGGACAGCGTCACCAGTTATACTTATAAGACTGATGTGAGAAAAAACAAATTTACGTATACGTACACCTTGACGCCTGTCAATCCCGCACCGGTAACGACCGAAGAACCTGTCGAATTCGGCTCCGGTCAGGAAAAGGCGACAGTCAGCTATATCCAGGGGAAGGCCACGATTATTCGGAATGCGAGGATTATCGATGTTTCTATGAGTGACAGCCTGTTAGCCGGTGATGTTATTGTCATGGATGAAGGCGAAATGATAATAAACGGCATAAACGGCGGCATATTGCGAATTGTCGGGAGGACCCGTTTCGAATTACCGGCAGAGGAAAAGAAGACGGTTGTTTCTCCTGATTCTCTCACGGCCAAAATACAGAATATCTGGGAGAAAACGAAAGAACTGCTGCGGGGAGAATCGTTTGAGGTGAAAACCCCGACCGGAACATGTGGGGTGAGGGGGTAATGATGATGAAGAAAATAACCGGATTACTCATATTCTGTTGTATCATAACAGGGTTGCTCCTCCCCGGCTGCGCAAAACCTCAGGAGTCAGGGTTTGACCTGAACGGTGAAACCCTGCTGTTCAAGGGCGATGAAAATGGCAGAGGCACTCTCTATGCCGGTTCGGTAAAAGTGTATGAAGGGGAATTTGCCGGCGGCGTTATCGAAGGAGAGGGAAAACTGTATGCCGATGGCACACTGAGGTATGAAGGAGAATTCCGGAATAACCAGGCTGTCGGTTTCGGCACCCTCTTTAATGCCTCTGGAAAGAAAATGTTCGAAGGCGTTATTCACGAAAACAACGGTACCACGTACCAGGCAACCGGCAGTCTTTTCGATGAGAGTGGGCAGAAAACATTCTACGGGGATATAACTGTCAGCGGAGATACGGTCACAATCGGTGATTTTGGTCTGCTGTATTACCCTTCCGGGAAACTGTTTTACATGGGTGGTTTCGTGAACGGTGAACCGGATGGTACCGGCACGTTTTACGATGAAGAGGGAAATACTCTCGTGACGGAATAGTAGCCTCGCGGTTACTTCCCGGCGCCGCCTTCATCGAGTATCCGGTAGAGCAGCTTCATATCGAGGCTGTTGCGGACGTGGTCGGCGAGCTTGTCGTATTCCTTGTCTTTCTCTTCCCGGTTGTACACGGCCGGGAGGGGGAGACGATGATATCGACGTAAAGAATCGAGAAAACCGGCACGGAAAGAATCACTGTTGAATAGTCCGTGGATGTATGTTCCCAGAACCGTACCGGTAGTATTGATTGCTCCGTCCCTGTACCCTGACCGGTTCCCCGGTGTTTCGAGTATGGTGAAGGGGCTTTCTTCGCTGCTCTCGATTGTTTCACCCATATGAATTTCATAGCCGGTAAATTCTTTACCTGCCGCGTTTGAGAGAACACCTGCTCCTGCTGTCACTGTTCCCTTGACTTGAGTGGTGGTCTTTGCCTGCCCGAAAACTGTTACGACATTGAGCAGGTTCAGACCGTCGGCTGCGCCGTCAGTCGATTCAACCCGGTGCGGGTCTTCGATGCGTTTACCGAGCATCTGGTAACCGCCGCAGATGCCCAAGACCGGCGTACCGCCGGAGGCGAGTCTTTTTATCGCTTCGGCTATCCCCTTCTTCTGGAGAAAGTCGAGGTCGCTGATGGTTCCTTTACTGCCCGGAATGATGATGAGATGGGGCGTCCCGATTTCTTTGACCGAGGCGATGTATCGTACCCGGCATCCTTCACGTTCGAGCGGGTCGAAATCATCGTAGTTCGAAATGTGCGGCAGGCTGACGATGGCGATATCGATATCACCGGCAGATGCCTGCCGTTCGTCGAGGTAGACGGAATCTTCCTGAGCGATAGCGATATCCCTGAAATACGGCACGACGCCCAGCACCGGCACGGCTGTTTTCGCTTCGATGAACCGGATGCCGTCTTCGAAAAGGCTGATGTCTCCCCTGAATTTGTTAACGACCATTCCCTTGACCAGGCGTCGTTCATCCGGCTCGAGCAGGTCAACTGTCCCGATAAGCGAAGCGAAAATACCGCCGCGGTCGATGTCACCGACCAGTAGCACCGGCGAATTTGCCAGTTTGGCAATCCTCATATTGACGATTTCTCGGTCTTTCAGGTTTATCTCGGCGGCGCTGCCGGCGCCTTCGATAACGACGATGTCATAAGCTGACCGCAGACGGTCGAGGGCTCCAGAAACGATGGTGAGCAGTTCGTCGCGGTATGTATAGTATCGTTTCGCGGCCAGGGTATCCATCACTTTCCCCATGACGATGACCTGTGATTTGCTGTCCGCTTCCGGTTTCAGGAGAATCGGGTTCATATCGACGGTCGGTTCGATTCCTGCTGCTTCCGCCTGCACTACCTGTGCCCGCCCCATTTCGCCGCCCTCACGGGTAACGAAAGAGTTCAGTGACATGTTCTGGGATTTGAAGGGAGCGACCCGGTATCCGTCCTGTTTGAATATCCGGCACAGGGCGGTGACGAGAATGCTTTTCCCGGCTGAGGATGCCGTCCCCTGCACCATGATGACCTTGCCCTGTTTGTGCTTATCGGTCATGCTGCATGTCCTTCAATGCGGTTATCATAGCCCTGTTTGCCTCCGGCGTCTGGACAGCGATGCGTATATGGCGGGGGAGGCCGAAGGACGTGCAGTCGCGAACCAGTATGGATTTCCTGAGGAGGCGGGTTCTCAACTCGCTTGCGTTATCGGTTTCGATGAGAAAAAAGTTAACTGACGAAGGCAGGCACCTGAAGCCAAGTTTTGTCAGTTCATCGGTCAGATACTCTTTGCCTTCATGGACTGCTTTTCGGCTTTGTTCAAGAAAATCCTTTTGCCTGATAAGTGCGAGACCGACCTTCTGCGCTGCCACGTTCACATTCCAGGGAGGTGCCACCTTGTGTAAAATGCTGATGATGTCAGCGTGGGCGATAGCGTAGCCGAGCCGAAGGCCGGCGATGGCGTAATCCTTGGTCATGGAGCGCAGGATAAGGAGATTCCCTGTTTTGAGAAGGTCGACCGGATCCCACCGGTTGTCGGCAAAAGCAGCATAGGCTTCATCGAGAACGATGAGCGAGTCAGGTGCCGCCGAAACGACAGCCTTTATTTCATCATACCCCAGATACACTCCTGTCGGGTTGTTCGGGTTGCAGATGAAGATAATCTTCGGCCCGAGTTGAAGAATCAGTTTCAGAATGATATCGATATCCGGCATGAAGCTGCTGCTTTCGGGCGCGGTGATATCGGTAACCTCCACATTTGCAATCAGGCAGGCGGTCCGGTATTCGCCGTAGGTCGGCCCGAGAACTACCGCCCGGTCAGCCGGAGTACAATAAGCAGTAACTGCCAGCCGTATCAGTTCGGTTGAACCTGCTCCGGCAAGAATAGTCTGTTCACTGACGCCGATAGTTCGGGCAATTTCGCGAATCAGACTGAGCGAGCGGGAATCAGGGTAGCGGGAAGCTTCGATATCCGTTATCGGTTCGATAATGCCGGGTGGTATCCCGAGAGGGTTGGTGCTGACGCTGAAATCAATGATGTTCTCAGGGTCGATACCGAGTCGTTCGAACTCAGTATAATAGAAACCGCCGTGAACGCTGGCAGACAGACGGTCGATATGTTTTCCCGGTAACAGAGACATGCTGCACACTCACAAAGTTGATAACAGGTATTCCTATCCAGCGGAGGGAGAATCATTAAGAGAAAGTGATAATCTATCACACTTGAATACAAGTAAATCCAGTTGATATTATAAGGTGACTGCTGGTGTTTGTCAAACTGCCTCAAGATAAACCTGCTCTCCATGGAGGGCACGTATTGGTATTCATTTTCTACGATTTTATGCCAGTTTGCTGAGCCTTGGCACGAAAAAGATTGCGTAGAGAGAAATCCCGATTAACAGTATTGCCGGTCCACCGAGTGCCCATGGAGCTCCGATTGTTTCCGCGAGGATACTGATAAAGAATGTTGCCAGTCCTCCCAGTCCGAAGCTCAGCATGACGATGCTGTTTACCCGTCCCAGTACCTCGTTATCGGTGTATGCCTGGATGAGGGTGTTGCCGCAGGCGTCGGTGCCGATTCTTCCGATACCGATGAGCACCATTATCACCATAGAGAGCGGCCAGAGGGTAGAAAATGAGAAAATGATGATGGTTATTCCCATGACAATGTTCGAAATCAGCAGCAGGAGACCGCGCCGCTTCGAGGGGAATGATGCCAGAAAAAACGAGACGAGAATTGAACCGATTCCCATCAGACCCATCAGGGTTCCCTGTCCTTCGATGCCGACGTTGAGAATGTCTTTCGCAAAGACCGGCATCAGTGTTTGCAGCGGGTTGACCAGCAGAACGGAGAAAATAAAGTAAACCAGAATAAGTAATACCGTCCGGTTTTTCAGAACGTATTTGAACCCCTGGGCAATATCGCCGAGGACATTTTTGTTGACCTTTGGCCTCGTAACGGTTTTAGGCAGGAAGAAATTGAAAATATTCGTGACGAAGCTGATACCGGCCATACCGAAGAAGATACTGGCATAGCCGAATGAGGCAGCAATATAACCGGCAATGAACGGGCTGGCCATCTGAAAGAAACTCGAGCCGAGTATGTTTAGCGATACTGCATTCATCAGCCGTTCGCGATTGACAATTTCCGGAATCATTGCTCCTCGTGCCGGCATGGTCAGTGCGACGAAAACCCCCATCAGCAGCCCGCCTGCCAGTAAAACCCACCATGATTCGGGATGTGCCTGGGTGAGATATCCCGTCTGCACACCGATTGCGTATCCGAGATAGATAAGAGTGAACGCACCCTGACTGATTATGATGAGAAGTTTTTTCGGAAACCGGTCGGCGACCGCTCCGCCGAAAAGAGACAAAATCAGGATTGGGGCAGTACCGGCCAGTGTCAGAACACCGAGCATGACGGCTGACCCTGTAATTTCGTACAAAAGGTACATGCGGGCAACCCCTTCCATGGCGAAGGATGCCCAGATTCCTATCATTCCTAAAAAATAGGTGCGGTAGACGGGTATTTTAAAGGAACTGATGGTAGATATGTTGCCGATTCGTGAGATGAAACCGGTAAAAGTTCTCAATAACGTATGCGCAGAATAAACCTGCGGCGCAGCTCCTGTCAGATTAGAATCCTTGAAGATAATCGGTAAAACGGGTTGGGTTTGAAAGATGGCTCTCTTTCATTATCACCGGTTTTTCACCGGAACGCAAATTACCGCCGGGTGCTTCGATGGTTTTCGGCATTGACAGCCGAAACGAAACGCCACTGTATGGTAATCGGGATGAATCAATCACTGGGAACGTACGATGCTTTACCCGTTCTCTTATCGGTTGAAAAATCGGTAATATTTGTACGCTTTCGCGGCTGCCGCAGCCGCCCGATGAGCCGTCGGATAAAACGGTACCCCGTTCTTGATGAGGCTGGTGCGTGTCTGAAGCAGCATCTTCCACTCGAAATCGCTCTCATCATCGACGCCGAGGCTTTTATCCGCCACCACCGTGAGAAACGGCTTTTGCCGCGTAATATCGAGCCGGTATTGCTGCCGTAATATTTCTTCCGGTGAAAGTCCGGGCGCCGGGGGAGGTCCACCCGGCATGCCCATGATGGCAATCAGCAGGTCGAAATCAGGGTCTTTTGCCATCATCTCCAGCATGAGCCCCACCGACAGGCTGTCGTCTTCTCTGATAGACAGGTCAGCCGGATTACCTATCCAGTCCCAGACGGACACGCCCTGGTCTTTCAGCGATTGCCTGAATGCGTCTGAAAGGGGAATCACTTCGAGTCCTGTTGATTCACAGGCATCGGCAGCCAGGACGCTTGACCCTCCGGCGCCGCCGGCGATACCGGTTCGTTTTCCTTTAATGGGAGGCAGGAACCGGAACGTTGCCGCCAGGTCGATGAGTTCTTCGGCACTGTCGGCTATCACGGCGCCGGTCTGAGCTGCCAGTGCTTCCCATGTTGCGAAGCTGCCGGCGAGAGATGCGGTGTGGGAGGATGTTGCTCTCGCTCCTGATTGACCTCTGCCGCCTTTCAGGATGACCACCGGTTTTTGAGCAGCCGCGTACTTCAGCGTTTTAAAGAACCTCGGGCCGTCTTTGGCTCCTTCGATGTAGCAGAGAATGACGCTCGTTTCCGGGTCATCAGCCAGGTACCCGAGGTAATCGGACTCATTGAGGTCGATGGCGTTGCCGTAGCTGAAGACTTTACTGAAAAATATGCCCCTGAAAGGAGCATTCTTGACGATTTCTCTGGCGAGCATGCCGCTCTGTGAGACCAGCCCTACCGAACCGCTTTCCTTCGGGAAATCAGAATGGAATGAGATGCCGTAGGCCGGTGCGTAAACGCCCATGCAGTTCGGGCCTATCAACCGCATGCCTGACTTTTTCGCAAGCTCAAGTATCTTATTCTCGGTTTCGATACCTTCCGTGCGGCCTGTCTCAGCCAGACGGGCGGTGAAGAGGTGAGTCGTTTTTACCCCCTTCTGAACTGCCTGTTCAAGGATACCGAGTGCCAGCCGTGCCGGAACGCATGATATGACATAATCCACCTGTTCCGGTATATCGAGAAGCGTCGGATATACCTTCAGTCCCATCGCTTCGGTGTACTTCGGGTTGACCGGGTAGATTGCTCCTTTGAAATCGTATTGAATCAGTCCTGCGAGGAAACCTCCGCCTCCCCAGTTCCCTGAGGGTGTCGCCCCGACAACCGCGACTGATTTCGCATGGAGTACATCATCGATGGGATTGCTGGACATAAAAAACCTCCGAATTTTGATGGGATGCGGTAATTATAGCCTGTATGCAGCCGGAAGGGCAAATACGGGTGAGAGGTTTGATGCGTGCTTGTCGTTGTTCTTCTGATTGCTTCGGGTTGATTTTTCATGGTGGAACGTACTATAAAAGAATACAACTTCGGGAAGTTGTTCTGGTACCTGAATAAATGATTAACACATAGTCGGTGAAATGGCGCTGATTGTAAAGCGAAAAGGGAGGTGAAATGATGCCGATAGTAACGATTCGCGGACAAATGGGAAGCGGTGCTCCGGTTATCGGGAAAATGGTGGCTGAAAAACTTCACAGTGAGTACGTTGACAGAGAAATAATCGCTGATGTTGCAAAACGTCTCAATACCTCGACCAAAGGAGTTATCGAAAAGGAAATGCCTCCCGGCAGTTTTCTCGGCCGTATCGTCAAAGCGCTGGGTGAAGGCTTCGGTATGATGGGAGGGGCTCCCGGCATCTACAAGGACTTGTATATGAGCGCCTATTTACCGACCTGGGAGATGCCGCTGGATGATACCCGGTATCTGAAAAATCTTGAGACCGTTATCAGAGAACTGGCGGCGAGCAATCAGATTGTCATTCGGGGCAGGGGGAGTCAGTTCATATTGAAAGATAACCCTGAAGCGATGCATGTGTTCGTCGTTGCGCCGCTGGATATCAGAATCAAACGTGTCATGGAGAGTCAGAATCTCGACGAGGCAGAAGCTTCAAAAGAGATTGAACGTTTTGAAAGCAGCCGTCGTGCCTTCACGAAACGGTATTTTGACGCTGAACTGGAAGACTCGATTCACTACGACCTGGTGATAAATACGAACAAGCTCAGTTTCGAAGATGCATCGCTCATCATCCTTGGCGCACTTCCCTTGAAAGACATGGAACCGAAGTAACGCTGAAATGATTGATGTCAGCGGGGCAGGGTACACCGTTTCTTCCCTGAAATTTGAGTCTTATTCCCGGGAGTGACCGGCGAATTGGTAGCCTATCCCTGAAACCGTTTTTACGTACTGCGGGTTTTCAGGGTTGTCGCCGAGCTTTGCCCGCAGTCGTGGAATGAATACATACAGGTAATCTCTTTCATCTTTGTATTCGGCTCCCCAGACCTTTGTTAACAGATGGGCGTGCGTCAATGTTTTTCCGGCATTCACGGCTAGTTCCTGAAGAAGATTATATTCCGTCGGCGTGAGTTTAACCTCTGTCCCTTCAACCGTCACCCTCCGCTGATGACAATCGATTTTCAGGGCGCCCTCGGTGAAGACCGGTAGTTTTGTTTTTGTACCGTATTCCTGTGTTCTTCGTAAAACCGCTTTCACGCGGGCGGTGAGTTCTTTTTTTACGAATGGTTTGGTAATATAGTCGTCTGCTCCGAGATTCAGCCCTGTCACTTTATCGTCGGCGCTGACCCGCGCACTGAGAAGTATTATCGGAACGTTTGACCACTCTCTGATTGTCCTGCATACGTCGAAACCGTTAATGCCGGGCATATTGATATCGAGGATGAGAAGGTCATGATTGCCTGCCTCGAAAAGCTTGAGGGCGTCATCACCGCTCAATGCTGCTGATACCTTGTAGCCCTCTGACTCAAGATTTGATTTCAACAGTTTTACGATGCTGATTTCGTCGTCGACGACAAGGACGTGATATTTCATAGGGTAAATTATAACAATAAATCCTTTTCCATGAAATAAGTATTCGTGAGCTTTTCTGCTACCTTGTCCATTCTTCTGCTGTCGGTATCAGTGTTCAGCTTTGTGTGATGAAAGTCGAATACAAACAAACAACAGCCGCGCTAAAATGAAAGTGGACAATATTAAGTCGGAAATATGAAAGAATCTGAGTAAGCGTTATGAAATTTCGCTATGGAGTATCAATGCTCTTGATGGGGGCTGTTATGACTGGCATGACAGCCTGTTCGAATACTGAGGAGGTTCAAACTATGGATAACGGGATGAATGACAAACTGGAGAAGGCAACCTTTGCCGGAGGGTGTTTCTGGTGTATGGAGCCGCCTTTTGAAATGCTCGATGGCGTAAAAGGAGCGATAGCCGGTTACACGGGTGGAGATACCGTGAACCCGAGTTATGAACAAGTATCATCCGGAAAAACCGGTCATTATGAGGCAATTCAGGTTACCTTTGACCCGGAGGTAATCCGGTATGAGGAACTGCTTGACGTCTTCTGGCAGCAGATTGACCCGACTGATGGGGGAGGACAGTTTGCCGACCGCGGCTCGCAGTACAAGACCGCCATTTTTTACCATGACTCGTCTCAGAAGGAACTGGCTGAGGAATCGAAGCGGACTCTCGAACAGTCCGGTAAGTTCAATGCCCCGATTGTCACAGCTGTTCTCCCCTTTACGGTGTTCTACCCCGCCGAGGATTATCACCAGGACTACTACCAAACGAATGCATCGAGATACGAAACGTACAAATACTACTCCGGCAGAGAATCCTTCCTTAAGGAAAACTGGCAGGAGAGTGAAAGTACCGGTACGTGGAAAAACTATATAAAACCGTCTGACGATGAGTTGAGAAAAAGCCTTACCTCTCTCCAGTATGAGGTAACGCAGCAGAAGGGCACGGAGCCGGCTTTCAGGAACGAATACTGGGATAACAAAGAACCGGGTCTATACGTGGATGTTGTGTCCGGAGAACCGCTGTTCAGTTCGATTGACAAATTTGATTCCGGTACCGGCTGGCCCAGCTTTACCCGGCCCCTGGAAGCGGAGAATGTTGTCGAAAAGGTAGATATAAGCTGGGGTATGCGGCGGGTTGAGGTGAGAAGTAAATATGCTGATTCTCATCTCGGCCATGTCTTCGACGATGGACCGGCGCCGACTGGAAGACGCTATTGCATGAATTCTGCCGCTCTTCGGTTCATTCCCCGGGATAAACTGGCCGAAGAAGGGTATGGTAACTACACGTATCTGTTCGAGAAGTAGCCCCGGGTCTGAACCGGTTTGCTCCAACACTATGCCTGCGTATACGGGGTTGTTCATCGTATTGCGAGTATCCCCTCCCTTTTTTTGAAAAGAAATAGGTTCTGTACTAGAATACACGTGTGGCCGGTTATGAAGAGCGTACCTATGTCTGCTGTTAA
>CAYSQK010000002.1:0-23936 GCA_964433075.1 uncultured Dehalococcoidales bacterium | reverse complement strand
AGATAATGAGCGGTGACTGGAGTTCAGACGTGTGCTCTTCCGATCTCCCATAGAGTTCCTGAACGGTTTCCGGTAATTCTTCCATGGGGACATAGATACTCTCGTACCACTTTCGGGCAGGGCTGTCCAGCAATTCTGCCTGGCCACCGTAAAGGTCTGCAACAATCGAAGGATGATCAATAGCCAGCATCATTGCCTGGCGGACTTCCTTCTTCGAGAAGGGATTGTCAGCAAGGTCGACTCTTCCCGAAATTTGAATAGGATCGATAATCATCTGAGCATACTTGATTTCGGGATTACTTTCGATGATTGTTTCGAAGTCCTCTTTCGTCAGGATATCGGCAAACGAATTTTCAGCCTGACCTGTCCTGAGCGCGGCTAACCTCGTTGAATAATCAGGGACAATCTGCCAGGTTACTTCATCAGCATAGGGCAGCTTATCGCCTTTGCCGGGGCCAACCGGATTGACTCCCCAGTAGTTCGGGTTTCTGATGTATTTCGCAGCACTGCCGTCGATGTAGTCATCAATCATATAAGGACCGGTACCGACGACATCACGCCATTCATTACTGGCAGCATACTCATCCAGCCATTCTTTCGGCCAGACGGACTGACCGGCGCCGCCGCCCATAATCCAGAGGTAGCCGGTGGTCGGAGAAACCGGAGTCCTGACGGTTATTTGCCATTCGCCGGTCCGTTCGACAGTTGTGTTTGAAATAAGAGAAGGTTCTGAAATAGCGGTAATCGAAGTGGGCGTGTCTCTCATCCATTCGATGCTGTAGGCAACATCTTCGGCAGTCATTTCACGACCACCGACAAATTCTGATGCCTCAAAATCTTCATGATTCGTAAAGTGAACTCCTTGGCGTATGTTAAGGATCCAGACGCCTATTTCGGGAGTTTCCCAACTTTCAGCAAGCATGCCGGCAACGTACTTGAAGTCAGAGATGTTGCTGATATAGTTCGTCTCTCCCGACCCAGCAGGACCGGCTTCATGATCAGCGGTAAGAATCGCTTCAATCATTAAGCCATCCTGAGCAGCCGACCTTCCGACGGTGGCTCCGGGATTCCAGGTATCAAAACCTGTATTGTTCAGAATTGTGATTTTACCCCCGTACTGGGGCTTTTCGGTATTTTTTTCTACGTTCGTTAAAGGGCCGCTGGAATCAACAGGTTCGTACGTGATATCGGTTCCTTCGTTCCCTTCTTTTCCACATGATGCCACCACAAGGGACAGTATCATGATGCAGCTCACTACCAGCCATACTATTTTTTTGGCCATACTGTTATACCTTTTTCTCCTTTCAAAATAATCAGCAGTGCAATACTACTGCCGGCAGGTTTTTTCACCCTGCATTTTTCATTAATGTATCAATATCACCTCCTGTACGTGTTTATTCAGTCGCTTTTTCATGCACAGATAAACATGGCTGTCAGGAATGTCTGATTGCCGGTGAATACCCATTACCATAGATAACCATTCTGTTGCTGCGAACAGGATCGGACGGACGGCAGCTCGATGAAACCTGTACTTCAAATTCCAGTCGTGGAATGAATAAACTATCTCGTTTTTCTTAACATCAATTGTAACTGTCCGGAGTACTGAAAACAAGTGTCGATAACACGTAAATCAGACCTGTCAGTCTCAGGATTAGCAGGTAATACAAGCGATACTGAAACAGTCGCCATTTATCGACAGCAGTGCTGTTACTGCATAACGAATGAAAAAAAGCGGACGCCTCGTAAGGCGTCCGCTTAATTCTATTTTCGGTAAGGTTCGAACGGGATAAACTAGTGCCCCATCGAAGCTTTCAGTTCCTCGTCGATCCATGCATACTGGACCCACCATTTACACTGAGCTTCACCGAAGTAGTTCTTCAGCCAGGGCTGCCATACGCGGTAACCCCACGGAGCCGGCAACTGGATAGTGAATGCCTCACCAAGGACATATTTCCAGGTTTCCTTGGTTACTCTGTCCGCTTCTTCGTAATTGACCATGACATTTTCGTTCTGGACATTGTACGCATTCTCAATAATCGGGTCCGTTCCGGGCGGATCATTGACATGGCTCATATTGAAGAAGTTCGGCCCGCGGTAGTAACCCATGCTGTACCGTACAAAAAGGGCGCCGGTGCCGCCGGGATACCGTGAGAGCATCAGGTCTTCAACAGCATATCCAACCCACATACCGGTAAAGATACTGGCTTCGACAACATTGAGACTCAAATCGATTCCAACCTCGTCCCAGTAGGCTTTGACCAGAGATGCCATTTCTTCCATTTCAGGAGTGTTCTGGAGAACTAAAGTCATCTTGAAGCCGTCGGGATACCCTGCCTGAGTCAAGAGTTCTTTGGCTTTTTCAGGGTTGTAGCCATAGAGTTCCTGTGTCTCTTCTGCGAGTTCTTCAAGAGGAGTGTAGATACTCGGATACCATTTACGGGCCGGGCTGTCGATGAGTTCTGCCTGTCCCTGGAAGAGATCTTCAACAATCGAAGGATGGTCGATTGCCAGCATCATAGCCTGGCGAACTTCCTTCTTGGAGAAAGGATTGTCAGCAAGGTCGACTCTGCCGGAAATCTGAAGCGGGTCGATGATTGTCTGAGCATATTTAATTTCAGGATTATTTTCAATAATAGTATCGAACTCTTCTTTTCGGAAGTTATCGATGAATGACCATTCAGCCTGTCCTGTTCTGAGAGCAGCCTGACGGGTCGAAGCATCGGGAACAATCTGCCAGGTAAGTTTATCGGCATAAGGGAGTTTGTCGCCTTTGCCGGGACCAACCGGGTTGACGCCCCAGTAATTCGGGTTCTTGATGTATTTCGCAGCGCTGCCGGCAATATAATCATCAATCATGAATGCACCGGTTGCAACGACATCACGCCACTCATTACTGGTGGCATACTCATCCAGCCATTCTTTCGGCCAGACATACTGCGCGCCGCCACCGCCCATAATCCAGAGGTAGCCGGTGGTAGCTGCAACCGGAGTCCTGACCGTTATCTGCCAGTCACCGGTGCGTTCGACAACGACATTCTGCATCAGATTAGGTTCGGAAATGCTGCTGACCGAAGTGGGATTGTCCCGCATCCATTCGATGCTGTAGGCAACGTCTTCGGCAGTCATTTCACGGCCGCCGACAAATTCGGAAGCTTCGAAACCTGCATGATTGGTGAAGTGGACGCCCTGTCTGATATCAAGTATCCAGACGCCTACTTCAGGGGTTGACCAGCTTTCGGCCAGTTTTCCGGTAACGTATTTAAAGTCCGATACGCCACCGATGTAATTGGTTTCGCCCGTACCGGCCGGTCCGGCCGCACGATCGACACCGAGGATTTGTTCGAGCATGATACCATCCTGCTCGGGGCCTCTGCCAACACTGGAACCAGGGTTCCATACCTCAATATCAGTGTTGGTAAGGATGACTATTTCGCCGCCATACTGTGGTTTGTCAGTATCCGGGGCAACATCAGTTCCAGGAGCATCCACTCCGCCAACAGGCGTTGTTTCTTCTTCCGTCTCGCCGTTACCGCAGGATGCTATCACCAGAGACAGCACCATAAGGCAGCTTACCAGTAACCACACGATCTTTTTCGCCATATAGGGTTTTCCCTCCTTCTTTTTTTCTTTCATTCTCCATGAAAGCTGCATAAGAATACTTTCGGCAGAAATGATATTCCTGCTTCCATGTACACTTATCTCTTTATTTCAATCTCTGGACTGAACCTGCATCCGGACCGGAATAAAACACACAGGTATACTCGGTCCTTCACAAATTCCTGATTAACAGTCTGAAACACGCGCTAAAAGCGTGCATTGACTGTCCCGATACATACGGCATTGACAAGTGGCAGCTTGCGGTAGCCAAAATATCGATTTGTTCGATAGTCAGGAGACTGATTACCTATTATATTGTCAGGTTAGGGAAATGATACCGATTTTGCAGCTCGGCTCCCTGTATGGGGGCAATACGCACAGACCAGCCACATCTTTTCCATGCGTATACTGCAATTTAACCTTTTACGTAAATAATGTCAAGTGAAAATGGTGGTTAAACCTAATTTCAATATCAAAAAACAATCAAAACACGGAAAAAAGGGCTGGAGCACGTTAACTCCAGCCCTTTCCAGTACGTTTCTACTTGTATCCCAGACTCTCTTTTAACTCGGTATCGAGCCAGCTGTAGTAAATAAAGAATTCCGGCTGGATGAAACCCATGTTACCTTCACCATGATAGTTCTGTAACCACGGCCACCACATGTGATAGTTGTATTCCACCGGCAGCCAGATACCAATTGCCTGTCCAAGAACGTACGAGCCGTATTCTTTCAAAATCGGGTCGATGTACGAAGCATCGAAGTAGTGACCCATGACTTCGTTATACCAGGCTCTCGTTGTTTCACTTTCGTAAAATGAGTGGTTATCAAAGCTTTCCTGACGGACATCGAGCATTCTGGCCGGCCAATGGTTGGTCCATCCCTTGAAGACCATCTCGTCATGATTCCTGCCCCGGTAAATGCTGTAAAAAGCACCGGATTCCAGCGGCTCGATTTCCATATCGACATTGATTGCCGCCAGGTATTCTTTGATGATCGCAAGGAAATCCGCATTGATTGTCTGGCATTGTATTTTCGTTTTAAAACCGTCCGGATGCCCGGCTTCCGCAAGTAACCGTTTCGCTTCAACCGGGTCATAGCTGAAAAGCTGCTGAACAGCTTCGGGCTGCTCATTCATCGGCCTGTACCACGGTGAGTAGTCTTTACTCGGGTTGTACGGCCAGCCCATGAGAACGGCGTTACCCTTGTAGTAATCGTCGACAATTTCCTGCCGGTTGATAGCCATATTCACCGCCTGACGTACCCTGATATCATCGAACGGGGGTTTATCGACTCGTAACACCGGAAAGTTACACGCCCCGTAACTGGTGATATAGAGCAAGTCAGGGCACTGAGTTTTCAGCAACTCACCGTCTTCCCAGGTAATCGTACCCATTCTGTCAACCTGGCCGGTTCTGAAAGCCGCCAGCCTGGTGGAAGTATCATCGATAACTAACGATTTCAGACCATCGACATATGGTAAGCGGTTTTCGGGATTATACGGGTCATACTGCCAGTAATTCGGATTTCTCAGATATTTGATATAACTTCCGGATACGTAATCTTCGAGAATAAACGGGCCGGCTCCTCTCAGATTCCGCCAGTCTGTCATATCTCCGTAGGTTTCGATTACTTCTTTAGGATAAATCCATGACATGGCGCCGGTCAGGAGCCAGATAACACCAATCTGCTTCGGAGGCACTTCCATGACGCAGGTCCACTTATCGGTGGCGTAGATAGATGTCGGGCGGGCATCCGGGTCGACGCTTCCCGGATGGTAGGCTCCTTCAGCAAACCATGTTCGATTCAGACAGTATTCAAAATCGTAAGCATCGAGTTCTCTGCCATTGGTCGGTTCCCGTTCGTCAAAATAGATTCCCTGCCGGACATGAAAAACGATTTTGTTGCCGTCTACAATTTCCCAGCTTTCGGCAAAGTTTCCCGTCCAAACATCAGACCGGCCGGAAAATCCTCCTATCCAGCCGATTTCGTTCGACCCAGCAGGACCTTTCGTCCAGTCACCCATCATAGGATATCCGCCGATGTAATGCTGGGCAGTGCAGTCCATTGTCAGACTTTTTACCGGGTCCCAGCCGCGATAATCACTCAAAGCCAGGAAGTTATACGTCCCGCCGTATTTAGGCTCTTTCGGGTCCCGTAATCCTTCCTCGATAACTACCTCCGTTTTCTCTTCCGAAGGTTCCGTTACCTCCGGAGACTCTTTCACCGGTTCCTTTACCACGGTCTCTTCCTCTCCGGATGTGCATGATGCCAGGATAAGAGATGCCACCATACATATGCTGACCAGTAACCAGGTGATTTTTTTAACCATTCTACCTTCCCTCCTGTCTTTTTCATCAGCAATCGCTGTCATCGAAACCTTCTTTCGTACCGTCTCGGGAGTTTCATGGAAAATATAACGGGGGTACCCTGCCGGAGCCATCAGCAGCCTGGTACCCCCACATTTCACCTGACATTATCGTTCAATTACCGGGATATCGGTCAGGAATAAATCGTATGTAGTATATAAATTTATACGATATTATTATTCTTGTCAAGATTAATATGTTTATTTATTTTAACTTTTATGCATTCCACACATTTGTTATTCGAGCCGGTGTTTCACCTCGTTGAATTTTACTCATCGTTTCCAGAAGTTCGTCCATAGTTACGGCTGTCGCTGGCGGTCCAGAAAAAAATCGGGCTGTCCACCTTCCGGAATATCAGCGGCAGATGTTTCATGCCGGCGGGGACAAAGATAAGGCAGCTTTTGTCGATTACGTACTTTTCATCTTCGAGCCAGAACTCTATCACCCCGCCGAGTTCGCGGGGTTTCCCAGGAATCGACCCGACGAAACCGAGCGTTTCACCGAAATCATGAGTGTGGGCAATTTCGGTCTGAACGCCATTCCCGTGAACAGCCGTTATCCAATGGCAATCGGTATAGAATCCACCGGGAAGTATATTATCATCGAGGTGAAACATGTAGACGCCCTCGAAGTAATTCCCGGCTTTTCTCTGTTCCTCGATACTTTTCGGTGTTTTACCTTCGAGCGATTTCAGATAATCCCTGTCAGGCTCGGTAATGATATATTTCCGGTATTTTTCTTCGGTCATTGTACGTTCTCCTTTTTTAGTGTTATCCCCCTTATCTGGCAGGTATCATGACAGGCTCTTCTCCCATCGGCCAGAAATGACCGAACAGGAACGGCCTGTCCATAGATTTCACATGAATCGGGCAGTGCTGAATACCTTTTGGGAAAAGGACCATGGCCGATGTTGAAAACTCTACTTTCTCCCATTCTTCTCCGTAGGCAACTTCAACCACCGCGCCGAGGTTTTTCATATCATGAGGGTCAGCCGGGAGAAACATCAAATACTCATCAGCATAATGAGAATGGGGCGGTTCACTGAACATGCCTTTCCTCGTGACATAGTACAAAGCGAAATTCGGCCTGGCACCTTCGATATTTTTCATAAAGTCTGCTTTTCCCCCGAGGAAATCACTGTTCATCGGGCCCATCGACGGCCACGGGGCTTTGACATCCCGCAGGATAAATTTGTCATATTTTGTTCCTGGCATTTTCGTTCACCCTTTCTGTTATTCGTTCGGAATACGGTCTAATCCGGCTGTTTCGGCGGGTCATATTTCGGGGGAAGCGTCAGGGTTAAAACCCAGGCGGTTTTTTCAGTTGTACCAGTAACGCGGTGTCCATACGGCACCCCTCTGGGAACATAGGTCATGGCTGCACTGTCGATTATGTGGTCTTCTTTTTCATTACCCATCGTGATGGTGATTTCAGTATCGATTTCATCGATTTTCGCCGGGTCACCGCCGGCATACATATTCACCCGGTCGGCATCAACTGCCTGAACAGGTTCGTTCATCAACGGAAGGGCCGCGACCGGCGACAGGCGTACGCCGAAATCGAATCCACGGGCATCTTTCCCTTGAAATTCGAATATCTGCCATTCTCCGAATTGTTTGATTTCCGGAGCGAGAACATACCGGGCTACTTCCTTCTTTCCTTTGATCATTTTATTCTCCTCTCATGCGAATTCAGACGTTATGTTTTACTCCATTTCGGAGTATTGCCGATGGTAAAGCACAGCACCGGCTGTGTGATATTGTTGAACTCTATCGGGCAATGAGGTAACCCTTTCGGAATGTAAATCAGCGAACTCTGCTTGATTGCATGTTTCTCGTCACCGAGAACAATTGACACATCACCGTCCACTTTTTTCGGGTCATCCTTGCCACAATAACCGATTATCCCGACCATTTCATCGAAATCATGGGTATGGGCTTCGGGCGACATAATGGTTGAGCCTTCCCATATCCAGACAAAGTCCGCATAAAAAGCACCGGGTGAAACATCGCTATCGAGCGAAACGACCTGTGTTGCTTTCGCTACCCCCGGCGGCGGGGGCGGCGGCGGATTTTTCGTATCCCAGTGAGCTTTGGGTTCGGTGATGATAAATCGCCCGTAACTGGTACCAGATGCATCAGGCGCGGGTTTCGGAAAGAACGGTTTTTTCGACTGCCCTTCTTTCACTTTCAGGTCTGTATTGTGGGACGTCCGGCCGTAACGGCTGATTGGAGCGAGTGTGAAGAAAAATACGGGACGGTTGACCTCGCGGAACGTCAGAGGGCAGTGTTTCATACCGGGGGGCACATGAACCAGGCAGCTTTCAGTCAAAAAATGTGTTTCATCACCCAGGATGATTTCCATCCTGCAGTCCAGTTTTCCGGGGTTATCCCTGTTGGTACTGATGAACCCGATGACTTCACTGAAATCATGATGGTGAGGTTCCTCAGTGGTGCCTTTCGTCGTAACCCCTTCCCAGAGCCAGAGACACTCCATGTACATTTCGGCGTCCGGCACTTTTTCATCATCCATCCAGAGGAGACGCAGTCCCTCGACGGTTGATTCGAGAGGGCTGGCTTTCCGCATCTCTTCGATTTTTACCATCTCTTCCGGGGTATATTCCCGGGTTTCCGAAACGATGTTTTTCGCGTATTTCATACCCATTCTGAACTCCTTTCACCGACAGTTGTTACTCATCCTCAAGGCGAAAGGGGGGATACCGGTCAGTTGTTAACAAGACATATGCCAGCACCCGATATGTCCAGCGGTTCGTTCCGACAACGAGTTTGAATATGTCTTCCGGATATTTACCGGTGAACAGGAGCGCCACTCCGCCGAAAAAGGAGAGAATAAAGGTAAGCCCGACTCTCGATTCCTGACCTCCGCCTCCCTGAAGGAGCGCGGTGACAATGTAGTGAGGAATCGCCAGCAGCCACCACTTTACCAGTACCAGCCCCTGTGACAGGGTTTCGGGATATTCGATTGTGATATCAGCCGGATACGAATCATCCGGTTCGAGACTGAACGGCGGATACTTATCGGTTCCGAGTGCCTGGTAGCTGTAAAAACCGACACGCCAGCTCCAGCGTATAACGCCGACCGTAAAATCGAACAGACTTCTCGGATATTTTCCGGTAAACAGAATAGCGAAGAGAGATATAATCCAGACGATGCAGTTCGCTACCCACAAAAACCACAGAACGATGTAATGAGGGATACCCAGCAGCCATTTTACCAGCCACATCCACTGCCCCGGAGGAGCGGTCATTTCTCCTCTGAGTGAAACCGGATACGGTACCTTTTCCTGAGACACTTATTATCCTCCTTTAACCCGTTTTATTTATTCCTGTGTGAAACTTGAACGAAGTGTATTAGAGTGACTGATTTTTGTCAATCCCTCAATACCCGAAGAATACAACATCTGATTTACGCCCGTCCGGAGTATCGAAAACGGGTGATTTCTGATAACATTATTTACCTGACCGGACATCGGTAAACCGGTCAGCCTGTATCGCATTCGTAAACCGTGTCCCATACCGTTCTGGACGCTGACGGAGCGATAACAACCAATCCGGAGGAAAAGCAGAGATGACACAAACACCTGACGAGCAGTACAGAGAAAAAGGAAAACGATTATGGGATGTGGTTCGGTTACAGAAGCCGGACAGGGTTCCGGTCATGCTGGAACTCAGTTACTTCCCGGCATGGAATACCGGCATTCCCTTCAACGCTGCTTATTATGATTACGATGCCTGGCTTGCGGCGTGCATTCGCACCGTGAAAGAATACGACCCCGATCTGACGTTCGTAACCTCATTCTTCCCGGGAGAAGCCCTCGAATTACTCCGGCCGAAAGCCCTCAGATGGCCGGGACACGGAGTTTCAATCAATGATTCTCACCAGTACCTCGAACTTGAAAACATGATGCCGAATGAATATGACGCATTTCTCGGAGACACATCCGACTATCTTTTGAGGATATTCCTGCCAAGGGTGTGTGAAGCCACGAAAGGGCTCGAAAAACTGCCCAGGATGGCTGCCCGAGGATTCAGCTACCAGAGTGCCTTCGCACTGGCACAGGCTTTATCAGATCCGGAAGTAGCCGAAACGGTCAGAAAACTCCAGGAAATCGGCGATGTCATGAACAAATGGCAGGATAAGATGCGAGCTTTCAACATTGAAGTAGATAAACTCGGGTACCCGACATTCAATCCGGGAACTGCGAATGCTCCCTTCGATGCCGTATCGGACTTTCTCCGGGGCATGCAGGGAACGATGAAGGATATGTTCCGCCAGCCGGAAAAATTGCTCGCTGCCTGCGACTTGATTCTTGAGGAACGGATATCCAGCCTGCCACCGGTACAGGGCAGCAACGACAGCCCGCCTCTGCTCTTTATGGGGCTTCACCGTGGTTCGGACGGCTTCATGTCGACGAAGCAGTTCGAAAAATTCTACTGGCCGGGTCTGAAAAATACCATTCTGGCGGTCATCGACGCCGGGTTGACACCACTGATTTTCTGCGAAGGTGACTGGACATCGAAAATCGGTTATCTCCGCGAACTGCCAGCAGGTAAAAGCATCGCCCGCCTTGACCTTACCGATATCTACAAAGCTGCTGAACTTCTGGAGGGCCATACGGCAATCATGGCCGGGGTGCCCGCCTCGATTCTCCAAACAGGGACAACCGACCAGGTCAAGTATTTCTGTAAGGAGTTCATTGATGCCCTCGGCAAGGATGGAGGGTTCATCATGTCGCCCGGCAGTTCAATCGATAAGGCAAAGCCGGAAAACATCAGGACAATGGTCGAATTCACCAGGGAATACGGCGTGTATTCGTAAAAACAAAGCAATACCGGTGTACACCGGTATTTTCATATCAATTTGAATTTTTCAATAGTCTTTAGTAAAGTTAGCTGGAAAACCCAGTACAAAAAAGAAAAGCATGGAGGAATAATGACAGACATTTCACCGCAGGAAAAATACAGGATAGCCGACCAGCGTCTGGCAGATGTTATCGAACTGAAAGAAGTCGACCGTGTCCCTATCGATATGTCGTTCGGTTATTTCCCGGCAAAATACACGAACCAGCCTTTCTCGATTGTTTACTACAACCCTCAGGCATGGTGTGAAGCCGTAAAGAAAACCGTCGTCGATTTCGACCCCGACTCGCTGTTCTACATCCAGGGGATGCAGCCCGGTAAAGCGCTTGAAGTAATCGATCCCAAGACTCAGAAATGGCCGGGGCACGGCGTTTCCGAATTTCACGGGAACCAGGCTGTCGAGATTGAGGCGATGTTTGCCAATGAATATGATGAGGTTATGAACGACAGAACGAGCTTCAATCTGAGGAAGATGCTGCCGAGAACCGTCGGTTCAATGGAAGCCTGGAAAAATTTCCCTGACATGAGCAGCGGGCCCTTCGGCGTGATGGCACTTGCAGAAGCGCTGGCGAAACCGGATATGGCAGAATCTATTGAGAAGCTTCAGAAAGCCGGCCGCCTGATAGCCGAGTGGAGAAATTCTCTGCCTGACCCGATGGCTGAAGTCGAAAAACTCGGGTATCCCGTCGGCGGGATGGGGGCAGGCGGCGGCCCTTACGATGCAGTCATGAACGGCCTTCGCGGTATGCCCGGAACCATGAAAGACATGTTCCGTCAGCCGGATAAGCTCCACGAACTCATCGACAAGACACTGAAAGATACCCTCGACGGTATCGCAAAAATGCCGTATCGCGAGCATCATAAGAGAAGCTTCATGGCAACCCACCGGGGGTCTGACGGCTTCATGTCCATCAAGCAGTTCGAAGAATTCTACTGGCCGGGTCTGAAAGCAGTCATCCTTGCCGCTATCGACAAAGGCATTATCCCCTGTATCTTCTTCGAAGGCGACTGGACTACCCGTGTCGAATACCTCCTTGAACTTCCGAAAGGGAAAATCATGGCTCATCTCGATTCAACCGATATCTTCCACGCGAAAGATGTCCTGAAAGGGCACATGGCCATCAGGGGTAACTTCCCCGGCTCACTGTTGACCGCAGGTACGCCTGACGAAGTCAAAGCGCACTGCAAGAAACTCATCGATTATGTCGGAAAAGACGGCGGTTACGTGATGTGCCCGAGAGTCGTTCCGGATTTCGCTAAACCGGAAAACCTCCATGCCATGATTGATTTCACAAAAGAGTACGGCGTCTACCGATAAGAATCAAAAATAAGACAAAATACAGAAAGAGTCCCGGGATAACCGGGACTCTTTTTTTAGTAATCCGACCGAATGACCGGTTACTCCGGTGATGCGTAATTCTGGGTGCGGTTAAAAACACGATTGAGCAATTCGATGGTACCCCAGACCTTGCGTCTAACACCACCGCCTTCGCTGCCTATCCACTCGTAAAATCGTTCCCTCGGTATATTCCTGGCATCTTCGACCGTCATACCCCTGACCAGTTCACACAGGGCTTCGACCACCACGTTGGCAGTCGGGTCGCAACTGCAGAGATACCGGATATCGTCGATTATCCCGTCCTTCACTTTAACATAGACATTGACATAATCTGCTTCGCCTTTACCGCAGATATGGATACCCTCGGCTTTCGAATCAATGAAAAACGATGGATTTTCGAACTTTCCGGCGTTTTTAAAGCCTTCTTTCATGAGTTGCTTGTATTTTTCTGCTACGATTTCATCCATGTGCTAATCCTGCTCCATTTGTATATTTGCCCGGTTTTACCTATACATAGAAGCGCTCTTCGAATATTTCCTGAAGCGTATCAAGAAATATGTCACACTCCTTTATGGTGTTGTAGAAGTAGAAGGAAGCCCGGTACATCATTCGCTGTTCACTCGGTAATTGAGGGCCTGACCAGCCGACACCGAATGTATTGTTAAGATAAGAGTGGACACAAAACTGTCCGTCTCGTATCATGACATTTCGTTTTTCACTGAGATCCTCGGCAATACCGTTGGCATTAGGCCGCTTAACTTCGAATGACACAATGCCACTCCTCTTCGCAGGGTCCTTCGGACCGAGGATATTGAACCAGCCGAGGTCCCCATACCGCTCCATCAGCTTTCCGGAGAGGTACTTGTTCAGTTTTTCTTCATGAGCATGGATGTTGTCCATACCAACTTTCCGAAGGTATTTGACGGCAGCACCGGCAGCAATCTGCCCGGCATAATCCTGTAAACCGACTTCGAACCGTTCCGGCGCTTGAAGGAGGGTGTAGTCCTCATAGGTCGAATCGAAAACCGTATCGCCGCCGAGCATAGTCGGGAGAATGACGTTTTCCGCTTCATCTTCTTCACGGGTCGCTTTCCCGAGATATTCCGATTTGCCGTACAGAACACCGACTCCCCTTGGTCCGCACATCTTGTGCATCGAACAGGCCAGGAAATCGACATCAAGATCCTGAACATCAATAGCCATATGAGGTACCGCCTGGGCACCATCGAGAAGCACGAGAGCTCCGTACCGGTGGGCCAGTTCGATGACTTCTTTCGCAGGTATGGTATATCCGGTCAGATTCGAGGTAAATCCCATACTGACCAGCCGTACATGGCGAGTCTTGAGCTGCTCCTCGAACATGTCAAGGTCTATCTCTCCGTCAGGCGTTGTAAAAATCGGCTGATTCATGATTATTCCCTTTTTCCTCAGCCTTAACCAGGGAATCATGTTTGAGTTATGCTCTTTATCGGTGTGAAGAACGACATCACCCGGCTTAAACTGCATACCGAGAGCAACAATGTTGATTCCGTGGCTGGAATTCAGAGTAAAAATAATTTCTTTATGAGAAGAAGCATTAAAAAACTCTTTAATACTGTTCCGGGCGCCCTGCATTCCTCGTTCCTCGTTACCGTCAATCCGATCAGTTACCTCAGCGGCAAACCAGTGGCGGCTCCTGCCTTCACCGCAGGCAGGGAAGTTCATGTAATAGTCGTTAAAAGCATCGATTACCTGCCGCGGTACCAGCGTGTTGCAGGCATTATCGAAATAGACCGGCAGCCAGCCGTTATGTTTGTTTTCCAGTGAAGGAAAATCTTTTCTAACCCACTCAAGGGAATTCTCGCTCGTCAATGAAGTCTCCTTCCTTTAAACATTATACTCATTCAACCGACATAATTCCAACAACGGCCCGCCTTTAAGTTTACTAATATTATCATTATTATATTTTTTTACGAAAGCACGCTCCGTAAGACCTTCGAAGGTCACAAAAAGGCGTATTTAGAAACAGGTTCGGTTAAAATTGACAATTCAAATACGTATTGCTACATTTATGCTTGAAGTTAAAAATAACGAAAAGGAGAGTACGTATGGCAGGAACAATTTACAAATGCCTGAATCCGGCCGGCGTTCAAATGCCGGTGAAACAGTATCCGCTCGCCCCGAGACTGGATACCATCGACGGAAAAACAATCCACATGTGTATCTGCGGTGAACCTGATATCACTATTCCTTTCAGCAGGAACGTCCCGGCACAATACCCCCAGGTCAACTGGACCCTGAAAAAAACCTACGGTATCGACCCCAACCGCATCAGTGCGGAAGAGATGAAGACGACTGATGCCGTCATTCTCGGCGTCTGCTGGTGACATAACGCCATAAGAAGGCAGTTGCCTTATCTGATTGATCTCGAACGACATGGTATACCCACTGTCCTCATCGATTTTGAAGATCAGGACATATTCGTCAGAGAAGAAGCCAAGGTACTCGGCATGCCGGGGTTACGGTATGTCCACGCTTCGCGTACCATGCGCGGTCCGCAGGATATCGAACACTTCCTCCCCAAAATATTCGATGCGCTGACCCGGCCTTTAACCAGTGAAGAGAAGGCCGAAGGCATGTGGACGCCGAACGAGCCGCGGATTCTGTTCGAAGGCACCCTCGAAGACGCGGAAGAATTCTATATGCAGGCTGAAAAGCTTCCCGGAACGCTGAACGCATGGTATTCGAAGTACACCGATGGGGCTCCTATTGTGGTACCGACCGAAGAGCGGGTTGAGAAAATGCTCAAAGGTACCAGTCATGCCCCGAATGAGTTAATCTCCTATCAGCAGGACCTCATTATCCCCGATGCCCCCGAAGCAATCGGCAGTGAACCCTCAGCCAGGAAAGGCGAACCGGTCCGGTTCATGCCTGACCGCCGGGTAGCAACCGTCGAGCAGGTGGCCGTCAATGCCGTGATGGCCGGATGTAAACCTGAATATTTCCCTATCGTTCTGGCAATTGCCGAAGCTTCTGCCGGCACCGGCGACGGCCGTAACGGCCAGGGATTCATCGTAAGCGGACCCATCGCCAGAGAAATCGGCATGAACTTCGGTTTCGGCGTGTTCGGTCCCGGTAACCAGCCCAACAAGACAATCGGCAGAGTCTCCAAACTGATGTGGAGAAATCTCGGCGGGGCTATTCCCAGCGTCACTGTTACCAGCAACTTTGGTGACAACCCGGCCGTCAACGGTGGGTTCCTGATTTCCGAAAATGCTGACGGTCTCCCTGAAGGCTGGCTCGGTCTTAACGAAGAGCTCGGCTACAAGAAAACCGATAACGTCCTCATGGTCGCCAGCCCAGGTTCATTCTTCATTCATAACCACTTCATGCCCGGCGTTTACCGTGCCCTTCAGAAAGACGGACACGGCGCCATCGCCAGGTTCCTCGACGTCAAAGGCGTTCCCGGACCCCACAACTGGCTGGAATATGTTATCCAGGGCATCTGGGCAACCCGTGAAGGCGGTTTCACACTCGTCATGGTACCGGAAATGGCCCAGCACCTGGTTGATATCGGCTTTAAATCGAAGGATGATGTCTATAAATGGATTTGGGAGAGAAGCTTCGAACCGGTCGGAAGATACCGGATGAGGGGCGGCCCCGATTTTGTCACTAACGGCTGGACTTCGATTGAACGAACATCCGGCAAGGTCTGGAAAGAACTCCCCGAGGACTACATGGTTCCGGCGGGCGGGCAAAATCCCAGAGCCAATATGATACTTGTCTGCGGCAACCACGGCGATGAGGAAATGCTACACAGCTTCACCGGCGGCCACGGACAAGCTTTCAATATCGATAGCTGGAAGTAACATCTCCTTTATCAGATAATATGTGAAGGCGCCCCGATAAATCGGGGCGCCTTCTCTACGATAAGGAGAATTATATGACAGAATACCCTCTGGTCAATTGACGGTTATTTCTTTTTCCCTTCGATTTCCTTTGGACCGCTGCCAACCTTGATTTGAATCTGTTTCTTTTTCTTTTCTTCGGCTTTCGGCATCATGACCGTCAGAACGCCGTTATCGTAGTGGCTTTCGATTTTTTCGGTATCCACCGTATCGGGGAGTCGTAATGCCCGGTAGAACGAACCGGTGGCGCACTCCCTCATGAGATACTGGCCTTCTTCTTTTTCGGTTTCAGTCTTCCGTTCCGCTTTAATAGTAAGGACATTATCTTCGACCGAGACATCGATTTTGTCGACATCGAAACCGGGAATAGATGCTTTCACTTCGAGGACATCATTTTTCTGTATAACGTCCATCGGTATGTTCCAGTATTCGTCGCCTTCGGTATACCCGGTTGCACCGAGGCCTCTCCATAACCGGTTCATGGTATTTTCCATTTGCCTGATTTCTCTTACCGGATCCCATCTCTGTAGTACCATAGTATAATTCCTCCTGATAGTTAATTCTGTTAATTTGTTTGGTTCGAAATCATTCAAGTTATTATTCAGTGTTTTTTCATACCCTCACCTCCAAAGAGCCATCGCTCACGTCTAACTTGCCGCAGCCTGATGTATCTCAGAAGATTGTGGTGAATCGACCTTCTCTTTATTGTTCTGATAAATCACGTCAAGGTAATTTATGAACGAGCACTGGAGACACTGCTCATACCACCCATCGTAATCGTTATAGAGAAACATGTTCCCGCCGCACCTGGGACAGCGATGCTTTGTAAACGTACCCATTTTCCATGTCTCCTTATCGAGGTTATTTAGCAATCTCGCTGTTAGTTTGCTAACTCTCATTGCCTTAAAAAAGCAACCGATGTTGATTAGCAATCTAACCTTTCGTTTGCTAATTCCATAATAATACGCATGAAAATAGCTGTCAAGAGGTTTTTTTCAAAATTTCTCCATTTTTATGCTTTAATAGAGTATTCAAATACAAAGGAGCCGATATGGCAGACTGCAAACTTATCACAAGGTGCCCGATATTTAACGACAAAATGAATCTCAGCAGGGAAACAGGTACCGCTTATAAAGAGAAATACTGTCAGGGAGATAATACCGACTGCGCGCGTTACACCCTTTTCAGAAATAACCTGGCAGTACCGCCGGACCTTCTTCCGGAAATGCTCGAAAGAGCAAACGAGCTATTAAAGGAGAAATAAAGAAAAGGCGCCTGAGCGCCTTTTCCACATAATCGAAAATCAGAAAGTGAGTTTTACTCGCCGGTACACCATCGATAGGCATTCTGGAACATTTTCAGCCACGGTGATGCCGCCAGAACGTAGTCGCCAACTTCCTTCTTCCAGTCGCCTTTTTTCCATTCTTCCGGTATATAAGGCCACTGCCAGAGCAGGAATGCCCTTTCAGGATGAGGCATCATCGCGAGATGCCGCCCGTCTTTCGAGCAGAATCCGGCGATGCCCGCAGGCGACCCGTTCGGATTAAACCGGTATGTTTCGGTCGGATTTCCGTCATCATCCACGTATGCAACCGGTGTCAGCCCCTGCTCACGAGCTGAATCAAGGATTGCAGAGTCGGGGCAGAACAGCTTCCCGCCGCCGTGTGCCGACCAGATACCGAGAATGGAACCCTCCATCCCTTTCAGCATCACTGCCGGACTTTCGGATATCCTGACGGCACCCCAGTGCGATTCGAATCGCTGAGAATTATTCGTAATGAATCGCGGCTGTTTGTCTTCGGGTATACCTTCCCAGGGAATGATACCGAGGAAAGCCATGAGCTGGCAGCCGTTGCAGATGCCCAGCGAAAAGGTATCACTGCGGCTGAAAAAGGTATCGAACGTCTTCTTCAACTTCGTGTTGAACTTTATCTGGGCAGCCCAGCCTTTCGCCGGGTCGAGCACGTCCGCATAAGAAAAACCGCCGACAAACACGACACCCCGGAACTTGTCCAGAGAAATTTTTTCCTCGAGGAGGTCGGTCATGGTGATATCCCACGGTTCGAAACCCGCCCAGAAGAAAGCCGAAGTCATTTCGCGGTCGCCGTTGCTGCCCTCCTCACGGATAATCGCAACTCGCGGCTTGTTTTCACCACGGAAATTACCGGAGGTAATCGGTTCCGGCTGGAAGGGTACGTGATACCTGATACCACGGCTTTCCCGTGAAGCGGTCATTTCCCTCGCTGTAACGGCGTTCATTTGTTCAAGTTCGAGACGGTCGCTCGTCGCCTCCCACCAGTGGTACAAAGTCATGGTGTCAATGTCCAGCACTATTTCGTCATCCCGACTGATAACAATCTTCTTTTCGTCAGTTGTTTCTCCGAGCAGGGTATACGGTAGACCGTACTCATCGAGGATTATCCGCATCCTGTTTTCATTATCGGGCAGGTATTCTAGAACCAGTCCCAGTTCTTCGGAGAACAGGTATGCCAGCGTATCCGCTCCGGCAGGCAGGTTGATACTGAATCCGCAATTACCTGAAAGCGCCATTTCTACGAGCGTCGTGATGAGACCGCCGTCGCTCCTGTCATGACAGGCAAGCAGCAGGTTTTCATCCATCATCTTCTGGATGACCCTGAAACAATTAATGAGTGCCTGATGGTCATCCACATCAGGAGATTCATCGCCAATTTGCCCGAAGGCTTGAGCGAGCGCCGAACCGCCGAGTCTGTTTTTCCCTCCGGACGGGTCTATCAGAATCAGGCTGCTTTCACCCGGTTTCTTCAGGTCCGGCGTCAGTTTTCGGGTGATATCGGGCATGGTCGCATATCCGGAAACGACTGCTTCACCGGGGGCTTTTACATTCTCACTCCCGACCTTAGCCGCCATCGAAAGGCTGTCTTTACCACCGTCGACTGCGATACCAAGGTCAGTAATCAATTCAGCAACGGCTTTCACCGCATCGTAAATCCGGGCACCTTCTCCCGGCAGCTTGGCCGCCCACATCCAGTTGACCGAACATTTAATGTGGGAGAGGTCGCTGATGCGGGCGGACACCATATTCGTCAGCATTTCACCGACGGCCATTCTCGCGCCGGCTTTTTCGTTAATCAGCATCTTAATCGGCTGTTCGCCGATTGCCGTCGCTCCGCCGGTCAGACCGAAATGGCTCTGGGCAACCACCGCAACATCGGCAACCGGAAGCTGGAGCGGCCCGCAGCACTGCTGCTGAGCAATCAATCCGGTCACGCTCCGGTCCACTTTTCGGACCAGGTACCCCTTTGAACCGACCGAGGGCAGGCGGAACACAAGCCGTATCGCTTCCCGGACCGTCAGGTCTTGCGGCAGGGTCAACGGTTGCAAAGTACGCTCGATTCTCTCGATTTCGAACGTCTTAGGCGGCATCTCGCCGAGGATTCTCGAAAGCGGCAGGTCGACCGGAGTGGTTTTATCTTTATCATCGATAACAACGATTCGTCCATCGCCGGTTATCTCACCGAGTACTTCGCAATTTACTTTTTCACGTTTGCAGATATCCTGAAGCTCTGCAATCCGCTCTTTACGGATAAGAAACGCCGAACGCTCCTGATATTCAGCGCACCAGATATCGGCGACTTTCAGAGACGGGTCACCGAGGTTAATCTTCCGGATACGGATGATGCCACCGTCAGGGTCGACGATTTCCGTCAAAACGTTCGCCGGACCTCCGGCTCCCTGATCATGAACGTTGATGAACGGATTGTTCTCACCTTTTTCGGCGCAGGCACGAATAACCCGATTGAGCTTGTTTTCCATTTCGGCATTGCCGCGCTGAACGGCATTGAAATCAAGTTCGGCTATGTTTTCTCCCTGCATCATGCTCGAAGCTGCCCCGCCGCCCATACCGATTCGGTAGGCAGGACCGCCTATCTGCACAACCAGGATACCCTTTTCGATTTCTTTTGCCTTGATATTGGCGTTGTCTATCTGCCCGATGCCTCCGGTAAACATAATTGGTTTCAACCAGGCACGCCGCTCGTTACCGGGTAAAAGCTGCTCGAACGTCCTGACGTATCCCTGTATCAACGGTTCGCCAAACTTGTTCCCGTAATCGGATGCCCCGTTACTGGCCTGTATCAGGATACTGAGCGGCGCCGCAAGTTCGAACGGATATTCAAGCCCGGACGGCTCACCGGGAATCGGAAAATCAGCCATGTTCAGCGATGCCGTACAGTAACCGGCTGTCCCGGCAATAACAAAACTCCCCCGGCCGGTAGCATGCCCGTCCCGGATGCGCCCGCCGGTGCCGGTCGTTGCCCCTTCGAACGGCTGAATGCCGCTCGGATAGTTATGCGTCTCAGCCGTGAAGAGAACGTGGTAGTAACACTCCTTGGGAATAAAAGCCGAGGCCTTGCCGGGGACAGTCGGCAGAATCGTCCAGATTTTATATCCCCGAACAGCACTCGAATCATCACTGAAAGCGATGACACTGTTCGATGGATTCCGAACGATGGTCGACTTAATTATCTGCATCAGCGTTTCGGGGATATCGCGACCGTCAATTTTCAGTTTCCCCTTGAAGAACCAGTGCCGCGAATGTTCGCTGTTATTGTTGCCCAGCATAAACAATTCTGCATCGGTCGGGTTCCGTTTGAGCTCGTTAATGAAGAGGCCAGCGTAGAATCTGACATCCCAGTCATCCATACCGAGACCGTTATCCCGGTTGTATCGGCGGAGAATGTCGACTCCTTTCTCAAGCAGGGGAATCGTTTCGGTTTGACCCGGAACAACCCCAGCAGAAAAAGCTTTGAGCGGTTCGGGATACGGAATTTCCGTCATCCGGTCATGATTAGCGGCAATGAAGGCATCCCGTTCGGTTCCCTGTGGAATCAGGTACCGCCGACTGCGCTCGATTCGGGTGATTTTTACAAGCCCGCAGGCATGGCAGACAGCAACCGCATTCGTTGAGTAAGCAGTATCGAAACTGAGCCGGGGACCAACCTCCGCAACCCTGCCACTGTTTACCAGAAACGGTTTTTCTCCGAAATTCCCGGGTTCGAAGGTTTCAGCGAGCAACCAGCGGAGCAGATTGAGTTCTTCTCCGGTCAGCGGGGATGATGTCTGAACGTTGAAGCAATACTCGAAATCAGGGCTGATTTTCCGATAGAACTGCTGCATGTAAGATTTGGCCGAAACGTCTGTCATATTCCCCCCGTCAACCTGCCTGATTATTCGGTTGTTCAGTATTTTCGTATTGTTTGAATGGTTAATTATGAGGGCTCTGCGGTTACACCTGATTATAACCCTCCCGTTACATCGCAGGCAATACCCGACGGGACAGATACCGGTTTTAAAAAAACGGTTGAATGCTTGTCCTGAATGATGTTAATATCATCTCTGTACACCTCACTTACCTTTACATACAAAAAAGCAAAAAGACAGGAGTGAATGAATATGGCAACGAAAACCGGATATCCCGAAAACTGGAGTTCGATGACCCCGGCGGAGAAGCGGGAATGGCGAATGAACAAACTGCTCAATACCACCGGCATCAATTTCATCAACCCGAAAGCTGAAGCCAACTACAAGGCACGTGCACAGAGACTGATTGACGTATATAACGTCAAGGAACCGGACAAATTACCGGTAAATCTCCCGATCGGCGACCTTCCCCTTCGCATGGCAGGGCTGAACGCTCACACCAGCATGTATGAACCTGAAAAAGCTATCGAAGCCTGTAAGAAATTCAATGAAAAATACATGGACGAGCTGGAAATTTTTGCCGGCTCGATGGGCATGTCCGGCAAAGCTCTGGAAATGCTTGATTATAAGCTCTACTTCTGGCCGGGCAGGGGCATCCCCGAAAGCGCTCCAGGCTGGCAGTTTATCGAAGGCGAATACATGACGGCCGACGAATATGACGAACTGATTCTCGACCCGACCGATTTCTGGATTCGCAAGTACATGCCCCGCGTCTTCGGAACCCTGCAACCGATGACCCTTTTCCAGCCGTTCACCAATATTACGGAGAACGTCCACGTCAACCAGTTAGCCATTTTCGGCACTCCGCAGATGCAGGAAATGCTTCAGAATCTGCTGAAAATCGGCCAGGAATTCCAGAAACACATGAAACCTTCCATGGAGTTCGCCCCCATGAGGACCGCCAGCGGATTCCCCGGCATGGCAGGCGCTTTCTCTAAAGCTCCGTTCGATACAATCGGGGATTCACTCAGAGGCACCAGCAACATCATGAAAGACATGTACCGCCGACCTGAAAAACTGCTGAAAGCGCTCGATGTCGTGGCTGACTTCACCATCTCGAACGTCCTCAACAATCCCAATATCGCCAATGTCCAAATGGTCAGTTATCCGCTCCACAAAGGCGCAGACGGCTGGATGTCGCAGAAGCAGTTCGATACCTTCTACTGGCCTTCACTGAAAAAGGTCATGGATGCTTTCATCAATGAAGGGCTTATCCAGAGCCACTTTGCCGAAGGCAGTTTCAATACCAGGATGGAATACGTCACCGATTTCCCGAAGGGAACGGTACACTGGTACTTCGACGCGTCGGATATGAAAAAAGCCAAGGAAATCCTCGGTAAAAACTTCTCCATCTCGGGCAACGTTCCGGCATCGCTCATCGTCACCGGCGACCCGAAAGACGTCGCAGAATACTGCAAAAATCTCATCGAAACCTGCGCACCCGGCGGCGGCTATATTCTCGCACCGGGCAGTATGCCTGAAAACCCCAAGCTCGAAAATCTCCGCGCAATGTACGACGTCGTCAAAGAATACAACGACAAAAAGTAACCTATCGACGGACAATGTCATAAGGGGGGGGCAGAAAACTGCCCCCCCTTTTTTTGGCTTATCTGTCGTCCCTGATTTCTATTTATAGACGCCGAATTTCTTCGTCGCCTCAATCATCGTCCGGACGTTATCGATGCTCGTATCGTCGATTGCAGCGCCGCTCATCATGATGTATCCGCCGCCCTGACCGCAGTCATCGACAAGCTTCTTCACACTGTCCTCGACCATCTGTGTCGTACCGACTGACAGTGTGGCAATCGGCATATTGCCACCGATACAGCACACACCGCCGAGGACTTCTTTCGCTCTCTTCATATCCGTATCGTCGAAGCCGAAGATGACGCTCCCTTTCGGGATATCGGTAATCGATTCGAGGCGTGTATTGTAGCCGCCTTCCGCCCAGGGGAACGGGATGCAACCTTCGTTGACGAGGCCGATTATCAGGTCTCTCAGGCCGGGCCAGTAGAATTTCCTGAACTGCGCATCGGAGAGGAACCCGTCAGCGCCCTTATGAAGCGGGATGAAGACAACCGGATTGCCGTTGGCTTTCGCAGCGTCCGACCCCATTTTAATCATCAGCGGCGTCAGAACTTCGAGCGCTTTGAGCAGCTTATCCGGATGCCGGTAGATATCCTTCATGATACCTGATGTCCCGCGGAGCGTATCACCGAGGGTATCGAAGGGGGCTTTCGTCCCGCCGCCGAAGAAGCCGGGCAGACCGTTGGCCGTCATGTCGCCGCCGAATTTTCCGACCGGGACAATCCACTTCAGCGCTTCTTCACCGGCTTCGAACAGCTTTCTGTAAGCTGCCTGGACCGGCGGGGTGCCGTACGGCATGATATTGACAGCCGAGAAACCGCCGTACATTTCGGTGATGTCCGTGAGGTGAGGGAGCGACTGCCAGCCCTCGAGGGCACCGAAGACGCGGGGCAGATAAAAGTTGGTGAAAAAGTACGAAGGGTCCATAATGAATGTGTCGTACTCGTCGTCTCTCATGTACTCCTTCTCGAGGCACTGGTAGGAGTACTCCTTAGCAACACCGTGCCCCGGCCAGGCGTACAGTTTGTAATCGAGAA
>CAYSQK010000001.1:0-33663 GCA_964433075.1 uncultured Dehalococcoidales bacterium | reverse complement strand
CTGCGACCTCCGGGTTATGAGCCCGACGAGCTGCCACTGCTCTACCCCGCGTCACCCTATTGAGTATACCCTGCCCCTCCTGCAGTGTCAAGGAATTTTATCTCGACGGGTTGACAAACGAGCGTATCAACGGTACTATTACGGTAATATTTTATTTTATGACAAGAATAAAGCGGTAAGACAATTCAACACGAATACTTGAATGCCCGACCGCTTTGATTTTTTTGTAAAGGAGTTGCTTGTGAAGATTTTAATGGTATACCCAAGCTACCCTGAAACGTTCTGGAGTTTTACTCACGCCCTCAAGTTCATCTCCAAGAAAGCCGCCTTCCCTCCCCTCGGTTTACTCACCGTTGCCTCGATGCTTCCCGAAGAGTGGGAAAAGAAAGTTATCGATATGAACGTCACCCCCCTCACCGACAAGGACATCCTGTGGGCGGATTACGTGTTTATCAGCGCCATGGTGGTCCAGAAAGCGTCTGTGAAAGACGTTATTACCCGCTGCCGTACCCTGAACCGAAAGACTATCTGCGGCGGTCCGCTGTTCACCACCGGATACGATGAGTTCGAGGGAATGGGCGTCGACCATTTCGTCCTCGGCGAAGCAGAGTCAACCCTTCAGCCGTTCCTCGACGACCTGGCCAGAGGTGAGGCAAAGCATATCTACGAAACCGGCGACCGGCCGGGTATCGAGAATACGCCTGTTCCGATGTGGTCGCTCATCAACCTGAAACATTACTCTTCGCTGAGTATACAATACTCACGAGGCTGCCCGTTCGACTGCGAATTCTGCGACATCGTCATTCTGAACGGCCATATACCCCGCACCAAAGGACACGAGCAGATGATTGCCGAACTCGATGCTGTCCTTAAAGCCGGCTGGAAAGGCGGTGTATTCATCGTCGATGACAACTTTATCGGCAACAAGAAAAAACTGAAGGCAGAAACCCTGCCGACTATTATCAAATGGTCAAAGGAGCACAAATACCCGTTCTCGTACTTCACGGAGGTATCGATTAACCTGGCTGATGACGAAGACCTGATGCAGATGATGGCGGATGCCAATTTCGACAGGGTATTCATCGGCATCGAAACACCGAATGAAGAGAGTCTCAAGGAATGCAACAAGATTCCTAATAAAGGCAAGGATTTAACGAGTGCCGTCAAGACGCTTCAGAACCACGGGTTCGAAGTCCAGGGCGGTTTCATCGTCGGTTTCGACAGCGACCCGGCGACCATTTTCAAAAACCAGATTACCTTCATCCAGAACAGCGGCATCGTCACTGCCATGGTCGGTCTTCTCAACGCACCGAAGGGCACAAAATTGTACCACCGGATGCTGAAAGAAAACCGGCTGCTTGATGACATGTCCGGCGATAACACCGATTTTTCGATGAACTTCATTCCGAAAATGAACAAGGAAGCGCTGGTCAAGGGCTATCATACAATCGTTAACACCATATATTCCCCGAAACACTATTACGAACGGGTGAAAACCTTCCTCGCCGAGTATAACCCTCCGAAAATCGGAAAAATGTCCCAGTTCAAGTTCCACCTCATCGAAGGGTTTTTCAAATCGGTCTGGATTCTCGGCATCCGGGACAAGGGACGCCGGTATTACTGGAAACTAATTCTCTCCACTCTGTTCAAAAAACCGCGGGCATTCCCGCTTTCCGTCAGCCTGGCCGTCTTCGGTTTCCATTTCCGAAAAATGGCCGAGCGGCTGCAGCTGGAAGACACTGATGATTTTACCGCTTCCAACAAGGCTTCAGCGTAGAACAGTAAACCGCACCCCGAAAACGGGGTGCGGTTTATTTCGTATCATGCCCCACGACAGCCTGAAATAATCATTTTTTTCTGCTGATATTCGCAATTTTCAATTATTATGTTAAAATAGATATGTTAATAAGGAATATACCGTCATTATCTGAATACGTGTGTAAGTGAGGAATCACGGTGAAAGAAGAAATCAAACAATTTTTAACCTACCTTCTGGTGGAAAAAGGGTTTTCGGAAAACACCCTCTCCGCCTACCAGAACGACCTCTCCCAACTGGTTTCGTTTATCGAAGAAGAAGCAGCAAAATCAGGGAAAATGCCTTCATGGTCCGGATTCAACCGACAGACAATGCTGGCATACCAGCTTAGCCTCAAGGAACGCAACTACGCAGCGACAACCCTCGCCCGAAAAATTGCTGCCGCTAAAAGTTTCTTCAAGTTCATGGTAACCGAAGGCAAGGTTTCCGAAAATCCGACCCAGAATGTTGCCTCGCCGAATGTCGGCAGAATTCTTCCCAAACCAATCACCCTGAAACAGGTCAGGGCGCTTCTCGACCAGCCGGCCAAGCAGTCAACCCCCGAAGCAAAACGGGACCGGGCAATGCTCGAACTCCTCTATGCCAGCGGAATGAGAGTCAGCGAACTGATTTCTCTGAATATCGGTGATATCGACATCGACGGCGGTTTCGTCCGCTGTTTCGGCAAGGGCAGTAAAGAACGCATGATTCCCATTTACCGGCAGGCCGCCCTTATCGTCGACGAATACCTTAAAGATGCCCGTCCGCACATCGTCAGGAGTGATACCGAGAAAGCGATGTTCCTGAACCGACGGGGCGAACGGTTAACCCGGCAGGGTTTCTGGCAGATTTTGAAAGGCTATGCACGGGCAGCCGGGCTCGATGACGCAATTACGCCGCACACCCTCAGACATAGTTTCGCGACGCACCTGCTGAACGGCGGAGCAGACCTCAGGTCGGTACAGGAATTACTGGGGCACGCAAATATTTCGACAACCCAGGTATATACGCATCTCACCTCCGAGCATGTTCGGAAAACATACGAAAAGGCCCACCCGAGGGCCAAATAGCAACGAGAAAACCAGGAGTGAACAATGCCTGCTAAATCACGACGAAACCGAAGCAAGAGTCTTCCTCCGAGCAAGAGGATAAAAGAAGGAACCGTCCTCAGTTCCACTGCGCCGGACACAGAGGAAAACGAACCGGTACAACCGGTTGTGGCCAGGCAGACAGCGAAACCGGTAGCTGCCTATAAGGTTCCTGCCGGAACTGCGGAAACAATCGTCAGTTATGCCCACGTCAAATCAGAACTTACGACGATTGGCATTCTGGCCGTTATCATGCTGGCACTGCTCGGTATACTCGCCGCTGTACTGTAAGGCGAGCCGGTCCGACGATGGAGCGTGCAACCGCCAGGGACAGACTCATCGATTCGTTACGAAAGAGAACCGGCGATGACCGGGTTATCGATGCCATGTCTCGCGTGCCGAGAGAATTGTTCGTCCTTCCCAGCCAGGCTCATGCTGCCTGGGAAGACAGGGCGCTCCCGGCAGGATTCGGACAAACGATTTCCCAACCGACCATCGTCGCCATGATGACCCAGGCACTCCGCCTTACCGGTGCCGAGAAAGTCCTCGAAATCGGAACCGGAACCGGTTATCAAACCGCCATTCTGGCAGAGCTTGCCGCCACTGTACTATCGGTTGAACGCATTCCGGACCTGTCCTCACGAGCCCGAAACGTTCTCGACAAACTCGGCTATACCAACATCACGCTTTATCCTGCCGGTGAGACACTCGGCAGACCGGAAGATTCCCCGTACGATGCCATCATCACCACCGCCGGCGCCCCGTCGATTCCCCCTGAACTTGTTTCCCAGTTAGTTCCGGAAGGCAGACTGGTCATCCCTGTCGGCACACGAAATATCCAGGAACTGCTGGCCGTTACTCGGCATGCGTCCGGTATCAGCATCGAAAAACTCGGCGGATGCCAGTTCGTACCGCTAATCGGCCCCGGAGCGTGGAACGCATAACACACACGAAGAAAGGATGCAATAATGGATGTTTTCGAAGCAATTACGACACGAAGAAGTATCAGGAAATATAAACCCGACCCGGTCAGTGACGAGGCTCTGAATGCCGTCCTTGAGGCTGCCCGACTGGCACCGTCATGGAAAAACAGCCAGTGCCGGCATTTCGTCGTCGTAAAAGATGCTGATATAAAAGAGAGCGTTGCCGATTGCCTGGCCGGTGGAAAATCATTCGAAAACCCGGGTAAAAAAGCCGTCAAACAGGCGCCGATTCTCATCGTTGCCTGCGCCGAAACAGGGAAATCAGGAATGAACGCCGGCGAGTACGCGACCGACAAAGGCGACTGGTTTATGTACGACACCGCGCTGGCAATGGCGAACCTGTCTCTCGCAGCCCGGGCACTGGGGCTCGGTACTGTCCATCTCGGACTGTTCGATGCTGCGAAGGCAGGTGAGATTCTCGGAGTACCGGAACCTTTCAAAGTCGTTTCGATGACGCCGCTCGGTTACCCCGATGAGGCACCGGGAGACGTACCGAGGAAAGCATTGAACGAAATCGTCTCGTATGATACCTTCAGACTCCGTTAAGACCGCGCCCGTCAGAAGCAGCCTATCAAGCGGGACGTGAATAAATACGATATTGCAACCTTCCCTCTCGGGCGATGTATTTTCGACTTGCTGTGAAAAGATACAAAGTCTATAATAGGGGAGAATAAATAAAGCAGGTGAGCAGATGAACCAGTACGGAATGAATAATATCCGCAATGTCGTTCTCCTATCTCATAACGGCGCGGGTAAAACCTCAATATCGGAAGCCGTCCTCTTTAACAGCGGGGCAATCAATCGTTTAGGTAAAACCGTCGACGGGACGACGACCTCCGATTACGACCAGGCAGAAGTCAAGCACCAGATAAGTATCAACCTTTCTGTCCTTCCCGTTGAATGGAATGATACCAAAGTAAACATTATCGATGCCCCCGGTTATTCGGATTTCGTTGCCGAAGTTATCGCCGGCATCAGAGTGAGCGAAAGCGCCATCATAGCTGTCTGCGCCGCCTCCGGTGTCGAAGTCGGCACCCAGCAGATGTGGGCGCGTTGTGACAATGCAAACCTTGCCCGGCTCATCATCGTCAACAAAATGGACCGTGAAAACGCTGATTTTAACCGTACGGTTACCCAGATTCAGGAAAAATTCGGCATCAAATGC
This sequence comes from uncultured Dehalococcoidales bacterium, assembly GCA_964433075.1. Classification (GTDB taxonomy): domain Bacteria; phylum Chloroflexota; class Dehalococcoidia; order Dehalococcoidales; family UBA2162; genus MGML01. Next base: position 28,632 of record CAYSQK010000001.1, on the reverse strand, counting down.
GTTCCCATTCAGGTACCCATCGGGGCGCAGGCATCGTTCACCGGTATCGTCGACTTACTGACAATGAAAAGTTATATCGGGACCGAAGCCAAGGAAGGCGATATTCCGGCCGACCTGAAAGACCAGGTTACCTCATACCGTGAAAAACTAATCGAAGCGGCAGCCGAGTCAAACGATGCCCTCCTTGAAAAATATCTCGGGGGTGAAGAGCTCTCCATGGAGGAGCTTGTCACCAGCTTGAAACAGGGTGTTCTTACCGGGAAAGTCATCCCGATTCTTGCCGGTTCAGCCACGAAAAACATCGGCATGAAACAGTTGATGGATGCCGTCAAGGATTACCTGCCGTCTCCGGCAGAACGGGACGTCATCGTCCTCGATAAAGAAGGAAACGAAACAAGCGTCAAGGCCGGTGAATCAGAACCGCTCGCCGTCCTGGTATTCAAGACATCAGCAGACCCGTATGTCGGCAAGCTCACCTACTTCCGTGTTTTCAACGGTGTTCTGACAAGTAACTCTCAGATTTATAACGTTAACAAGGGCGAACACGAACGTATCGGCCAGTTATTCATGCTCAGGGGTAAAACACAGGAAACCGTTACGAAGATTGTCGCCGGTGACATCGGCGGTGTCGCGAAACTCAACGTGACCAACACCGGTGATACGCTCTGCGCACAGGATAAACCGGTCAAGCTCCCGCCAATCGTCTTCCCCAACCCCGTCTTCAGCCAGGCTGTCTATCCGAAAACAAAAGCCGACCTTGATAAACTCGGCTCAGCACTCACCAGACTGGTTGAACAGGACCCGACTCTCCAGATACGGAGGGATACGGAAACAGGCGAAACGATTCTCTCGGGACTTGGTGAAACCCAACTCGACGTTGCTTCGGAAGATATCCATAGAAAATTCGGCGTCAGCATCATCCTCGAGACTCCGAAAGTCCCCTACCGTGAGACAATTACCTCTACGGTACAGGCTGAATACAAGCACAAGAAACAGACCGGCGGCCACGGCCAGTACGGTCATGTACTCCTCAGGCTTGAACCGCTTCCGGTCGGCAGCGACAATGAATTTGTCGATGAAGTCGTCGGCGGCCGTATCCCGAGAAACTACATACCGGCAGTCGAAAAAGGTGTTCATGAAGCCTTCAATGAAGGGGTTCTGGCCGGTTACCCGGCAGCAGCCGTCAGAGCAGTCGTCTTCGACGGCAGCTTCCATCCGGTCGACTCATCCGAAATCTGTTTCAAGATCGCCGGCTCCGGCGCGTTCAAAAAGGGCATGCAGGACGGTCATCCCATTCTGCTCGAGCCTATCGTGAATATTACCGTCACCGTTCCTGAAGACTACACCGGCGATATCATCAGCGACCTCAACACGAAGAGGGCTCAGCTGCAGGGAATGAATCCGTCCAACGGTATGAACGAGATTAAAGCCCAGGCTCCGATGGCTGAAATTCAGCGTTACGCAATTGATTTGAAATCAATCACCCAGGGCAAGGGAACGTTTACCATGGAATTCAGCCACTACCAGCCAATGCCTGCCCTGAACAGTCAGAAAATCATCGCTGCCAAACAGGCGGAGAAAAAAGAAGCATAACTTTTCTCCGTTAAAAAACGTTTCGATACAAAAAGGAGATGGGTTGAACCCCATCTCCTTTTTCATATTTACCATTCAATACAAACGTTTTTTTCGGCTAGGCAGTCAGTTCTTTTACTTTTTCAGTAAAGGCAGGCAGGAGTTTTTTCCAGTCACCAACCACGCCGTAATGGGCAAACCGGAAGATGTTGGCGTCAGCGTCTTTGTTGATGGCAACAATCGATTTCGCTCCCGAGCAGCCGGCAATGTGCTGGCTCGCCCCTGATATGCCGACGGCGATATAGAGGTCAGGCGTCACAATTGTACCGGTAAGTCCTACCTGCGCCTTTTCCGGCATCCATCCGTTGTCACAGGCGGGACGCGAGGCACCGACAGCGCCTTTCAACAGCTTCGCCAGTTGCTCGAGCTGGGTAAATCCTTCCGGACCGCCGATTCCCCGGCCTCCGGAAACGATTATTGTTGCGTCTTCAAGTTTGATGCCCTGGACTTCTTCAACAACCTTTTCGATGACTTTAGCTCTGACAACCGAAGCATCGATACCGGCATCTATTTTCACGATATCTCCGGTCCTCGCCGTATCTTTTACAAGAGGCGTCATCGATTTGACCCGGACAGTAGCAATCTGCGGGTCGGTATCGATTGCATACACTGCCTGGGCGTTACCGCCGTACACCGGTTTAGTCAGACGCAGCCGTTTCGAATCGCCATCGACTTCAAGGTTGATGCAGTCCATCAGAGCGGCTGTTTCGAGCCGGAAGGCAAGCCGGGGAGCGATATCGCTGCCCATCGAGGTATGCCCGGTCACAATAACCGCCGGTGAAATTTCCCTGACGGCTTTTTCAGCGGCTGCCGTAAATGAATCAGACTGGTATTCGGCGAGCAGGCCGTCTTCGACCGTATAGACCGTATCTGCGCCGAAGGCAACCGCATCCTTCGCGGCTGCTGAAACATCGTTCCCGATAAGCAGGGCAGACAGTTTACCGCCGAGGTCGTCAGCCAGTTTCCTGCCGCACCCCAGCGCTTCTGCCGATACCGAACTCAGGGTACCGCCGTGTATTTCACCTATCACTAAAACGCTGTTTGTATCAGCCATGTATCTTCTCCTGTTACCCTGCGCTGCATTGCACCGCAGGTTTTTTCCCGCTAAAGTATTTTCGCCTCTCGGAGCCTGACCGCCAGTTTCGAAGCGGTATCTTCCGGATTCTCTCCTTCAATCATTTCACAGGTCCCTTCCCTGACGGGCTGGAATAAAGTAATCAGCTTCGAACGCCGCCCGGCACCACCGACTTTATCAGCATCAAGGCCGATATCGGCCGGTTTCCAGACAACAGGTTCTTTTTTCCTGGCAGCCATGATTCCCTTGATAGTCGGGTAGCGCGCTTCACCGAGTTCGTTACTGACGGTAACAACCGCCGGCAGCGGGGTCTCGATAACGTCGTACCCTTCGGGCGTTACTTTTTCCACCCTTGCTTTTCCATCAGATGCTTCGATTTTTCTGGCAAGGGTAACGCATGGAATGCCGAGGATTTCGGCAATGCCGGTACCAACCTGGCCGTTATCCCAGTCGGCTGCCTGCCGACCGCAGAAAACGAGGTCGAAGTCGCCGATTTTCTTGATTGCCATAGCGATGGCGCTGGCAACCGTCCAGCTGTCACCGCCGTCATAGGCTGCGTCTTCGAGAAGCACCAGTTCGTCCGCTCCCATTGAAAGCGGTTTTTTTATTACATCACGCAGCAGATTATTTCCGAGGGATATAACGGTGATTTTCCCACCCTGAGCGTCCTTAATTTTCAGGGCCGCTTCCAGAGCATTTTCATCGAAAGGACTGATGACCGGCGGGATGCCTTTCGGCGGGACAACGCTGTTATTATCCACACGGAAGCTGGCCGGAGGTGCCTCAGGGTCAATCACCTGCTTGCAGCACACTATCATTTTCATTATAGGACTCCTCCTTATATTGTGAATTGCAGGGGGAAAAAGAGTTTATCAAATAATATCAACATAGACCGGAAGGCGTCAAGAAACGATACGTGAAACTCATGACACAGATACGTAAACAACCCGGTCGATGCCGGCAAGGCCCTTCATTACTACAGGTTTTTTGCCCGGAAACGCTGCTTCCAGCAGCAGACAGACGGCATCTGCCTGACCGAAGCCGATTTCCAGCAGGAGCGACCCTCCCCGGGTTAGTTTCCCGCCTGCCTGTCCGATGAGCCGTCGGATGAGCGACAATCCGTCTGAACCGCCCCGAAGAGCCAGGTCAGGCTCATAGCCGCGGGTATTCACAACCGGCATACCGGCGTCATCGATGTACGGCAGGTTGGCCGCTATCAGGTCGACCCGCTCCGGCAGCGGTTCAAGGAGGTCTCCCTGAAGAAAGGTAATACGCTCTTCGACCCGATGGTTCCGGCTGTTTACCCGGGCAGTTGCAAGGGCTTCCGGGGAAATATCGACGGCATACAGAACTGCGTCCGGCACATGATACGCCAGCGAGGCAGCGATGCAGCCGGAGCCGGTCCCGACATCAACACCGGTACGGTACTTCAATTTTCTGAAAATACCGACGGCCGTCTCAACGAGCAGTTCTGTTTCAGGGCGGGGTATCAGTACCGAAGGATTGACGGTAAATTCGAGGCCGTAGAATTCACGGGTACCGGTTATGTAGGCGACCGGTTCGCCGGCCTGTCTCCGCTCAAGCAGCGCCAGATAGGCAGCATAATCATCCGGAGGTATCTCTTTGCCAGGATTGGTAAAGAGAAACGTTCTGCCGATACCCAACCGGTATCTCAGGAGGACTTCCGCTTCAAGGTCGGCATCATCGGCACCGGAACCGGCGAGAACTTTCCGGCCGGCGGTTAACGCGTCCCTGAGGTTCATTCAAGCTCTTCCTGAAGCAGTCTGGCCCTTTCATCCGCCGCGAGGGCGTCGATGACGTCATCGAGTGCGCCTTCGAGGATTTTTTCAATATTGTGGAACGTCTGGTTTATCCGGTGATCGGTCACCCTGTCCTGTGGAAAATTATAGGTACGAATCTTCTCTGAACGGTCTCCCGTACCGAGCTGTGAACGGCGCCGGTTACCGAGTTCTTCATCCTGTTTCCGCTTTTCGATGTCAAGAATACGGGCACGCATGACTGACATGGCTTTCATACGGTTTTTCAACTGGGAGCGTTCATCCTGACAAATGGTGACAATGCCGGTAGGAATGTGGGTGATACGGACGGCAGTGGCAACCTTGTTAACATTCTGGCCGCCGGCGCCGCCGCTGTGAAAGATATCGATACGCAGATCATCGTCATTGATTTCTACATCAACTTCATCCGCTTCGGGCAGCACGGCAACGGTGGCGGTCGAGGTATGGATTCTTCCGCCGGATTCAGTAACCGGTACCCGTTGAACGCGGTGAACACCGCTTTCATACTTCAGACGACTGTATGCGCGGCTGCCGTTGACCCCGAATACAATTTCCTTGTAACCGCCGATACCGCTCTCGTTGGCGTTTATTATCTCGATGCTCCAGCGGCGCTCCTGAGCATAGCGGCTGTACATCCGGAACAAATCCGCTGCAAACAGCGCCGCTTCATCCCCGCCTGCTCCACCGCGAATCTCCATGATAATATTTTTCTCATCATTTTCATCGACGGGTATGAGAGCTTCCTTGATCGATTCGGTCAGCGTTTCCATTTTTGTTTCGAGTTTTTCGATTTCCTGCCTGACCATATCGCGCATCTCGTCATCGACGTCATCATCGAGCATGCCTTTCGTCTCTTCGAGCGAGGCTTCCGCCTTTTTGTATTCCCGGTAAAGGTTCACCAGGTCTTCAAGTCCGGCCCGTTCCCTGCCGAGTTTCTGAAGCATGTCCGGGTTGGTCGAAACATCAGGTCTTGATATTTCTTCTTCAATCTCGACAAAGCGGTCTTCGGCTTTTTTCAGTTTATCCCACATGATAGGTATACTCTCTCCTGTATTCGCTTTTCATTATAGCACAGGCACACTCAACCCTGAATGAATATTTGTTCAATTCAGCCGGTATACTGTATTATTAAAGAGTATGTTAAATTCACAAACGTTCGAACCCGACCCGGACAGCAGGCCGTCAGGATTGAGATACCGGCTCGCCTTTCTCACCTCCCACGTATTCAATCCTTTCCTTATCTGCGTCGGTCTCATCATCCTTTTTTCGGCACGGTCATCGGCCAGTTTTTCTGAAGCCGTCAAATGGTCACTTATATCAGCCGGCATCGGGCTGCTGCCGGTATTCCTCGTTATTATCTACCTGCTCAGGCACGGCAAGGTCGGTGACTTCTTCATCGCCGCCCGGGAAGAACGCCACAAAATCTACATCATCGGCTGCCTCAGCGCGGCTGCCGGAAGCGTCGTCCTGGCGCTGCTCGATGCCCCGTCGACCCTCGTTGCCGGATTCGCCACCGGAACGACGACGGCGATTGTTTTCGCCATTATCAACCTCTGGTGGAAGATATCGCTGCACACCGCTATCGTGGCTGCTTCGGCCACCATCCTTGTTTTCCTTTACGGCTGGACAGCGTCATGGACGCTCATCACGGTACCGCTGACGGCATGGTCACGCATCGAACTCGACTGTCATTCCTTCAAACAGACTGTCGGAGGCGCCGTCCTCGCAGCTGCCCTCGTCATGATTCTTTTCCCCCGCCTGGCAGCCCTGTAACCATCACCCTTTACCCGCGCCGGGCCCTGACCATTCCTCCCGCGGTTTTTATCACTCAGGATTGATTTATTGTTCTTACTGGTATAGAATTCGTGGAAAATATCAGGAGGTTCGATTATGGCAGTCAAACCGGTACACCTGCTTGCATTCGCTCCTCACCCACACGATGCGGACGGGACCATCGGCGGAACCGTCGCCAGATTGGTCAAAGAAGGAAAAGATGTTGTTTTCGTCATCGTTACCAATGGTGACAAAGGCGCCATCGACCCGGCAGTCAAACCTGAAGCACTGGCAAAAAAACGGGAAAAAGAACAGCTGAAATCCGCCGAAATTCTCGGAGTCAGAGAAGTGGTTTTCATGAAAGTTCCCGACCTCTGCACCGAAGATACCCCGGCATTCAGAAAAGACCTGCTGAGGATGATTCTGACCTACCGTCCTGAAATCATCGCTACCCGCGACCCGCATAACTCGCCCTACGTTTCGAACCGCGACCACCGGATTGTCGGAAGATGTGTTCTCGATACCGTCTGGCCGTACGCCCTGTCCCCCAACTGGTTCCCCGACCTCCAGAACGAAGGTCTGGTGGTCCACAAAACAAAGGAAGTTCTCCTGTGGACACCCCAGGACCCGAATTACCGCTGCGACATTACCGGTACCATCGATTTAAAACTCAAGGCGGTTGCCTGCCACAAAACGCAGATACCGGTATGGGAGCATGAAAAACAGGTCATTCTCGACAAGGCAAAAAGAGAGGCGGAAGGAACCGAGTTCGAGTACGCCGAGGCATTCGTCAGAGTGAAAATTCCCCAGCAGTTATAGTCGGCTGACTCTCGCGAACGACACCTCTTCTCCGGCCGCAGAACAGCCGGATAGCAGCCGGATTGATTTTTCAGGGAATTACCCTGTTTCCGGTAGAGCAACAGGTCTTTCGGGCTCTCAGCGGGTGAGAACAGGTCTTCCGCCGAAAGGGCGGTCACATAAAAAAAGGCTGGTAAAAACCGGCCTTTTTCGTTCATACCCTGATTCTACAGCCGGTCTTTCAATCCTTTCCGGACAAAAACCCGCCGCCAGTTACCACCTTTGAGACGCATTTCCTTCAACCTGGGGATATACTTGGCGAGGACCATCGCCAGGAGAATAAGCGTTGCAATAACCAGGCGTCCGTCTTCGAATCCGAGCCAGGCAACAAGAGGGCCGGTCATCAGAGCAACGGCGTAACTGAAGGTCGGGAAACGGGTCAGCAGCAGCATGAGAACGAAGGTACCGAGGCCGACGGGTATCATCTCCCACCACATGGTAATGACGAAAATACCCACGACGGTTGCGCCGCCTTTCCCTCCCTTGAATTTTAAAAATACCGGATACATGTGGCCGATAACAGCGACACCGGCAGCGATAAGCGGGATGTTCGGGCCGTCGGTAAGCGCCCGGGCGATGAGGACCGCGCCGATACCCTTCGCCATATCGAGTAACAGTACCAGCAGACCCCAGGCGAAGCCTGTCTGGTAAAAGGTATTCATGGCTCCCATGTTATGGCTGCCGATTTCCCTGATGTCCACCTTTTTGACAAAGCGGGTCACCAGGTAGGGAAACGGGATAGAACCGAGAATATACGCACAGATTATCGCAATGACTGCACCGGTTGTTTCATTCATGATGACGTGCTACAGCGTTCCTTCCTGTAATTCTATCTTCACATTCTCGGGAGCGGTCAGGAACGACATTCTGAAGGTGGGGCTGACAACCCGCATATCCTGAGTGAACGTCACTCCCTGAGCTTTCAATTCACTGATGGCTGTTTCAAGATTATCCGTGCTTATCCCGAAGTGGTCGAGGCCGTTCTGAACCGTCCCCTCTTCAGCGGGGGCAATCAGAATCGACGTCCCGTTCAGTTCCATACTGACCATGATTTTCCCGCCGCCCATGTCGTTTTTTCCGACGACCGTGGCGCCGAACATTTTCACATAAAATTCGGCGGTTTTATCAGGCTCGGTACTCCGCAGGTGAACGTGGTCGAACTTGTAACTCGGCATATTTCCGAACTCCTTTTCGTTTTGTCTACCGGCCTTCCGGTTCACTTTCTTCGACGGTAACTTTGATCATTCTGTCGCCGTTTTTTAACTGCTTCAGAACATCCATGCCCTTTATCAACTGACCGAACACAGAATGGTGATTATCGAGGTGAGGCTGGGGAGCATACGTAATGAAAAACTGGGAACCGTTGGTATTCGGGCCGGCATTGGCCATCGAAATCGCGCCCTCAGTGTGTTTATGCACGGAGAACTCATCTTCGAATTTGTATCCCGGTCCGCCGGCGCCGGTGCCGGTCGGGTCACCGCCCTGAGCCATGAAACCGGGAATAACCCGGTGAAAGGTAACGCCGTCGTAATACCCTTCCCTGGCAAGGAAGACGAAATTATTGACGGTTTTCGGGACGTTCTTCGCAAACAAATCGAGCACCAGGTTACCTTTCTCCGTTTCGATTGTTGCCGTGTAATCTTTTGTGCTGTCTATTACCATCGCAGGGGGTTTTGAGTAACTCATCGATGTCCTTCCGGTACCGAAAGCCCTGTATTCATATGACAACCGGTACCTTTCCTTTCAGTACGTTATTTCCGGACAGGCGGAACTCCCGTTTTGAAAAGAACCGCCTGTAATATGAGGTCATTCTATACCAGAAACGTGGATTTGTTCAAACACTATGCCTGAGGCGAGGGAGACACAGGAACCCGGCTGCCCCGAAACTTACCGACGGCATAGTCGCCAAAGGTCATCTCGCCGAAAATGGTATCGCCGTTAATCCGGCCGCTGAAGGAAACCTTCAGGTCTTTTTTCGGCCGCATTCCTCTCCTCCAGTAAGGCATTCCCAGCGGCGGTCCGGAAAGGGAATCACTGATAACCATTCCGACGCTTTTTAAAATTCCGCGGTGTCCTCCGGCAGATTGTTCGGGAACCGGTTCACCGCCTGATTTCAGGTTGATAACCCAGTCGCAGTTATTGTGTGAAAAATTACCGCTTCGGAAAGGGTACCTGCCGAAAGGCCCTTCGACGCACCCGGTCAGGAGGGTACCCTGCGATTTGAGAACGAAGACAAGATTCCGCTTTCCCCCGGGCATATCTACTTCAACCTGAAACGTATCGTCGACCGGCATGATTTCGCCTCCGGTAAGTGGTTTCCATTTTTTTGCTTCCTACTCTAGCACGTTCCGGTTTTTCCGGCAACCGGCCAGCCGCCGGATGATAAAAAGAAGTTGATAAAATAACGTAAGAGATGTAGTATGTCATAAACCATTACCGGAATGAAAAATAAGGAGAGACTGATGGCGGAAAAGAAATACGAAAAACACATGATACGGAACCCCTTTTACCCGGCACCGCCGGAATTCGGCGGCGGCACCATGTTCAAACACACCAACGATGACAATATGGGTCTGATATACGAACACATCTGGGTAACCAACGCCAGCCTTAATCTCAACGAAACCCGGACCGCCGAAACGCACGAGCTGTACATCTTCGTCGGCGGTGACCCGACGAACATCCTCGATTTCGGAGCGGAAATCAGCTTCAAGCTGGGAGAAGCGCAGGAAGAATTCATCATCAGGGAACCCACCGTCATGACCATTCCTCCCGGTATGAAATACGGACCAATCAAGACCAACAAGTACGAAAAACCTTACGTGCTCCTCAGAATAATCAATACCAAAGAACGCCAGGCCAAACTGGATGCAAATCTCACCGAAGAAGACAAATTCAACATGAAAAAAATGCTTGAAGGCGGGGACGTCGCCAAGCACGGTAATAAACTCTGGATGAACCGGATACGCGGCCCCATCTACATCGACTACGAACCCGGCTGGACCGGCATGTCGTTATGGGCGCATCATGATGAATACAAAGCCGGGATTTCTCTCGGATACCACTGTGTCGTCACCCCCTATGACGTCCGGATGAGTCACGGGCATGACTTCCACGAAACACTTGCCTTCTTGTCCGGCGACCCGAACAATCCGAAGGACCTCGGGGCTACCGGTGTTACCCACCTCGGTGACGAAGGAGAAGCGCTGGAATTCAATACTCCGACCATCATCTCCATGCCTCCCGGCCTGAAACACTGCCCGATGCTCGTCAATAACATCCAGAAACCGGTTATCTTCCTCGAAGTATCGGCAACCGGGGCATTCAAAGGAAAACCGGAAGACCGGTAAACAAAAAACAGGACAGAATTATAAAAAGGGAAGCTGGGCAGCTTCCCTTTTCCCATTATTTCAGGTGTATCGGCCGCAGGGATACCTTCGGATTCGGGAATCCCGTCCCCATGTAACCGAAGGCGAGCGACATGACCGAATCCTTTATGCGCATGTAGTCAGCATTCGGTGCCGTTTCGGGCTTCGGGAACTGCCATTTCATTTCATGGAACGTCTGGTATATCGTCACGCCCGAGTTGTGAATCTCTTTCGCCCGGGTTATACAATAGGCAAGCGCCGCGCCGCCGTCTTCCGCCGGAATGACGCCTTCGTATCCGGGCATACCCGGCATCCGCGGCTGCGCCTGTCCCGGAGGAGAGGGTTCGTTACTGCGGGGCGACCCTACCCCTGCCGGAAGGAAGGTAAACACCGCCACACCGGTATCTTCGACAGGGCCGAGTTCAGCTGCCAGCGACATCATCATCGAAGTCGCGGCCGTTTTCACGGCACAGTAATTACTCTGCCCGACGGGGAAACGGAATCCGGTCGTCAGGTAGGTCAAGACACCGTGTCGCCGCTTGAGCATACCGGGTACGAACTGCTGCATGCCGAGGAGGGTGCCGCGAACAGCAATCCGATACTGCCGGTCGAGGGTATCAGCGGGAGTTTCGAGCAGCTTTGCCCCGAGCGACATGTTCATAGCACTGTTCACAAGAATATCAACCTTGCCGAAGGTATCTTCAGCGTGTGCAGCCAGTGCTTTCATCGAAGCTTCATCAGAGACATCTGTCCTGACAAAGACAGCGGTACCGGGCCGGTTTTCCTGATTTATCAGAACTTCGGCCGCCTGCCCGTTTTCATCATTGATATCAGCAATAACCACCTTCGCCCCCAGCCAGGCAAGGCACCGGGCGGTTCCCAGGCCGATGTTACCGGCGCCGCCGGTTACCACCGCCACCTCGCCGGCAAGGGTATTGTTTTTCAAATTTGTCCGCTCCATCGGCAGCGGCCCGATATCACACAATGCCTCCATTCAGGTACCTCCGGATTCAGTTTATTATGCAGTGTAGGGAAATATCCGGATAAAATCAATTACACGAACGGGAGCGGTACCCCGGCCCTTTCCCGATTGGTGTATAATCAGGTAATACCTGCACAGGAGTTACCTGGTGGATCATCCTCTCGAAGCCTATGTCGATATAGAAACTACCGGTCTGTCTCCCCACGGGAGCGATATTACGGTCATCGGTTTCTATCTCTGTTCGGGCATGGAGACCCGCTCCGTCCAGCTCGTCGGAAAGGATATCACGCGAACCGAAGTCCTCGCCACCATGGAAGGAGTCGATACTATCTACACGTATAACGGGCACCGGTTCGACCTTCCTTTCATCGATCACCATCTCGGTATCAATCTCGAGGAAATGCACGAGCACTGCGACCTGATGTTCCGGTGCTGGAACCGGAAACTCTTCGGCGGTTTGAAGAGCGTTGAACGGCAGCTCGGTATCCGGCGCGAACTGCCGAATGTCGACGGCAAAATGGCAATTGTTCTCTGGAACCGGTATCTCTATTCCGGCGATCTCGAAGCTCTCGATACCCTGCTCAAATACAATCTTGAGGATGTGGTCAATCTCAAGACGCTGAAAGAGATACTTACCGGAAACCAGCCGTAAAAAAAGAAGAGACCTTTCGGTCTCTTCTTTTCGTTCACTCTTCGTTTTTCTTTACTTCTTATAAGTGCCGTACTCTTTGGCGGCGTTCATCATGGCGTGGAGATTATTGATGTCACCTTTCTCGACGCTGGCACCGGCAGCGAGGATATACCCTCCGCCGGGGGCGCAGGTCTCGATGAGTTTCCGGCAGTTGGCTTTCACCAGTTCGGGCGTGCCGGTCATGATATTGGACGATGGAAGATTCCCGGCGATACAGCAGATGCCTTTCAGTGTCTGTTTCGCCAGTGCCATATCGGTCTGGTCGAAATACCAGGCAACACCGCTGGGAGGAGTGTCGGTAATCTGCTTGAGCCGTCGGGTATACCGGCCTTCGGCAAACGGCATGGGGACAAGACCTTCGTCAATCATCGCCATGAACGTTGCCTTAAGGGTCGTCCAGTAGAATTCGTCGAACTGCTTGTCCGACATGAACATGTCATCGCCTTTATGGAGCGGCATCATGACAATCGGGCTTCGGGTAATCGGCGCTTCCTTGACCGCTTCGACGTTCATTTTCAGCCGCCGCTCCATGAAATCATGGATTTTCTGCGGCCGGCGGAACATATCCTGACTGATACCTTTGGTTCCTCTCAGCATGTCAGCTACAAAATCGTACGGCGCTCCGGCCATGAACCCGCCGCCCATGAGCGGAGGATAACCGCGGGAGATGACGATTTCGGCAATTTCACCCATGGCTTTCGTCCACCGGTCGTACTCGTCACCGAGGTCGAGCAATTTCTGCACCATCGACCGCAGTTCCGGGTCGCGGAGCAGCGCCACGAGCGTCGTCCCCTGTAGATTGCGCAGCGGAGGGAGTTTCTTCAGCGGTTCGAGCAGTCCGGTGGTACGGGGAAGCAGGTACCGGACATTGAAATCGGACTCATCGAGCGCCAGCAGGTCATACTCATCGGCGCTCATGTATTCGCCTTCGACATACTGATTGGTCGGTGAATCTTCGGGGAGGCCGAGTCCGGGGAGAAGCTGATTTTTCGAGCACATCACTTCTGAAATTTTCCCGGAAGGCACCAGACCCGGGCCGCTGAAGGAGTCCATGTCGCCAAAATCATTCATGAACTTTATCCAGCATTCCTTCGTCCGGGCATAATCATACATCATACCGTGAAAATTGAACCCGCCGTGCGAGGCAGGATAGGTATGGGTCGGCAGCATCACCGGCACCCTGTCGGGTTCTTCGAGCTTGAAAGCTTTGATGAAACGGGTAACCCGCTGCTTGTAAACCTCTTCGGCCTCACCGTTGACAAATTTCACCCCTTCGGGGTTCAGCCAGGCATTGAACCTGATGTCCCTTTTCTGTTCCCAGGTAAGTTCTGACCAGTTTGACGGTTTTTCCATTTGCGAAACGATTCCCTCCTGTTCTTTTTACCGGTTCTTTCTGCCTTATATACCAGTTTTTCAGGAGTTTTTCAATTCGCGCACCAAAAGCGCCGTTGTTGCCGCAGTCCCGTTTTGCTATAATGCCGGCATGAAAATAACCATCCTGAACGGCAATCCGGATGCAGCAGATAACGGTTTCGACGGGTACCTGGCACGCCTCGCTGAGAAACTCGAAGCCGGCGGTCACGAAACTGTCCTGTTTACCCTGAGAGACATGGACATCCGCTACTGCACCGGCTGCTTCGGCTGCTGGGGTAAAACGCCGGGAACCTGTTCGATGGGAGACGATGACTCCGTCCAAATCCGGAAAGACATCATTGCCTCAGGCCTGATGATTTTTGCCTCGCCGGTCATCATGGGCTTCACCAGTTCGCTGCTTAAAAAAGCCCAGGACAAACTGGTACCCCTGGTGCTGCCCTACATCGGTATCTACCAGGGCGAGCAGCACCACGACCCGCGGTATGAGCACTACCCGCTGACCGGAATCCTCCTTCAACCGGAAGAGGACACGGATGATGAAGACCTCTCAATAATCGATACCATTTACCGAAGGCTCGTTATCAACTTCCATTCGAAGGTCGTTTTCTCTCGCCTGACCACCGAACCCGTCGAGGAGGTCATCGATGAAATTAACTGTCTTTAACGGCTCGCCGAGAGGAACCGGCAGCAATACGAAAATTCTCCTCGAGCAATTTGTGAGAGGCTTCTGCGAAACAGAGGGTAATACTTACGATTTGTTTTACCTGAACAGGGTCAACGAACACCGGGAGCTTGCCGAAACCTTCCGTCAGGCTGAAACCGTGCTGCTTGCATTTCCGATGTACACAGATACGACGCCGGCACAGGTGAAACACTTCATCGAATGCCTCGCGCCGTTACGCGGACGCCCCGGCAATCCGCCCGTGGCGTTCATCGTCCAGTACGGATTCCACGAAGGTATCCACGGGAAAGCCCTGGCCGCGTATCTGGAGAAGCTGGCAAAGCGGCTCGATGCACCGTTGCTGGGCATCGCCACCCGCGGCGGTATCGAAGGGATTCAGTCGATGGCTCCTGAAAACACGCAGAAGCTGTTCGACCTCTTTTACGAACTGGGAAAAGGGTTCGGAAACAGCGGTAGATTCGACCCTGACCTGACGGCACTCATCGCCCGGAAAGACCGGTTTCCCCAGACCGAAAACATGGCTGAGAAAATGAAGCAGATACTTGACGTCACCGCCGACTACTGGGACACCATGTTGAAATCAAACGGCGCCTACGAAAAGCGATTCGACAAACCGTCCCTCAGTTAAGCTCCGTTGTGATAGTTGGGGCTGAGGGTGACGGTAACGACCGGAGGCCGCTTCGTTTTGTCACTGGTCAAGACAAAGACTTTCGGATATTTACGCAGCAGCGACTGAAGCTTCTGAAAGCCGTAGGTACGCGGGTCAAAGGCCGGGTCAAGCTGGCGTAAACTGTTCCCCAACGTGGCAAGATAGGTCCACTCATCCTCTTTCGAAGCCATTTCGAAACCCTGAAGCAGGAGCGAGAGCGGTTCCTGGCTGTCGGTCTCACCGGCTTTTCGATGAACCCGCCGCTTCCGGGGAGCTTTTTCTGCCTGGAGATTTTCACAGTAGATGAACTGATTGCAGGCATTGACGAAGGCATCTGGTGTTTTCTTTTCACCGACGCCGATAACGAACAGACCATTTTCCCTGATACGGGTCGCCAGCCTGGTGTAATCACTGTCACTCGAGACGATACAGAATCCCTGAAGGTCATTGGTGTGAAGAAGGTCCATAGCATCGATAATCATGGCGCTGTCGGTGGCGTTCTTGCCGACAGTATTTCTGAACTGCTGGACCGGCTGAATGGCATTCAAATGGAGGGTATCTTTCCACTGGTTCATGGTAGTGGTCGTCCAGTCGCCGTAAATCCTTTTAATCGTAATCAACCCTGCTTTGCTGACTTCCGTCAGAACCTGGGGAAGCAGTGATGCCTGCGCGTTATCTCCGTCAATCAGCACTGCATATTTCGGCTGTCCTGTAAGTTCCTCCAATGAGTTCCTCCTGCCCTTAGGCGGTTTTATATTATGTTATCTTATAATAATACGAATGGGTGAATTTGACAAATATTACCTGTATTACCGGAAAAATGGTACCTGTCCGATTCTTCCCCGGTATGTTTTCACTTGAAATTTCAGGCTCCTTGTATTACGCTACTCACACGAATATGGAGGGGAATGATGAAAGATTTTAAGGATAAGGTAGCATTTATTACCGGAGGCGCCTCGGGTGCCGGTTTCGGACAGGCTAAGGTATTTTCCGAAGCCGGCTGCAAGGTGGTCATCGCCGATGTCAGGGACGACCATCTGGAAGAAGCCAGGAAATATTTCAGCGGGAAAAATGCTGACGTACACGTCATGAAACTGGACATCACCGACCGGCAGGCATACGCCGCCGCAGCCGATGAGGTGGAGAACATCTACGGCACGCCTCCCCAGCTTCTCTTCAACACTGCCGGCGTCAATGCTTTCGGCCCCTGCGAGGCTTCGACCTATGAAGATTTCGACTGGGTAATGGGCGTCGACCTCGGCGGCGTGATTAACGGCATGGTCACCTTCGTACCCCGCATGATTAAGGCCGGTAAAGGCGGGCATATTCTCAGTGTCGCATCATGGGGCGGATTCTCGGTGTCATCCGGCTGCACCCCCTACTCGGTTGCCAAGATGGCAGTCATCGGCCTCATGGAGTGCTACTACGAAGCGCTTCAGCCGTACGGCATCGGTGTTTCCTGCCTCTGCCCGGTCGGCATCCGGTCGAACATCGGCGAGTCATCCTTCACCCGTCCGGAACAACTGGCCAATACCGGTTATAACACCAATGAAAAAACAATCGAATTCATGCGCCACCACTACTCGTTCGGCATTGACCCCGTCGACCTGGCAAAAATCGTCAAGAAAGGCATCGAAGACGAGCAGTTGATTATCCTGCCGTTCGATAATCCCGAAGAGATGATGCGGGATACGGTCATGCGCTGGGTCAATTACTGCACGCCCGAAGGGACGAAGAAGCAGAACGAACTCAGGCTGAAACGGCGTGAGGAAATGAAGAAGCAGATGAACTCGGAGGAAGACAACCTCATGAAAGGGGCTGCCGAAGCCGGCTGGGGAAAAGCTGCCCCGGGAATCGACTGGGTCAAGGGCGACGGCTTCAAGTAACATTACTGCGATACAAAAAAAAGGGGGCGCGAAGCCCCCTTTTTTTATGCTTCGACCAAATCGATGGAAGGATATCCTCCCTTTTGTAAGGCGCGCTCGTACACCATCCGGGCGGTCGCAATATCCTCGATGGCAATGCCGGTCGAGTCAAAAACAGTTATCTGGCTGTTTCCCGACCGTCCCTGCTTTCGTCCCAGAATGACATCGGCAAGCGTCCCGCGAACATCTTCGGCACTGAAAAGACCCCGGGTGATGGGGACGTTGATTTCCCCGCCGCCGGTTGCCTGCCGGATATCGTCCACCACAACCACTGCATCCTTCAGAATCTGCGGTTCCAGTTCCTGCTTGCCTGCCGCGTCTGCCCCGACGGCATTGATATGGGTGCCGTTGATAATCCACTCCCGCCGGATAATCGGCTGCCGTGAGGGCGTGAGCGTGCAGACGATATCGGAGGTGACAGCTTTCTCAATCGAACATACATTTATGTCAATCTGAGGCAGCATGGCCGAAAGGTTCAGCGCCGCTTCAGGATTGATGTCGTAAACATTGACAGCTTCGAAGGAAAACAGTTCGGCATGTGCCAGTATCTGGGTATACGCCTGGTACCCCGCGCCGACGATGCCGAGGGTTTTCGCGTCACGCCGGGCAAGGTACCGCGATGCGATTGCTGCCGCCGCTCCCGTGCGGAAGGCGGTAAGGTCGGTTGCATCCATTATCGCCAGCGGGTAACCGGTTGCGGGGTCATTGTAAATCATCACCGCCATCACCGAAGGCAGGTTGTGCCCCCGGTTGTTCGGATGAGCGTTCACCCACTTCATTCCGGCACAGCCGGGTAAGGCTGCCGGCATTGCCCGGAAATCGCCCTTCTCGACCGTGAGGTAGGCTTTCGGCGGCATGCTGCCCTTCCCTTCTCCCCACATTCTGAAGGCGTCTTCGACATTCCGGATAACGTCTTTCATATCCAGCAGGCTCCTGACCGTTTTCCTGTCCAGAATCAGTGTACTCATCGTCTTGCATTCCTCCCTGTTAAACCATTCTCTCCCTGCATTAAAGAGTTTTTTGTCCTCCGGGTCAAGTTCATACCCGAGTGGTACTCTATGTAAACTTCCAATATCCGGCTGACAGGTTTACAATGGAAAAGAGTAGCCGTACCGCAGAATGTAATTCTACCGGCCGCAACACTCAAAGAAACATGACCTTTCGGTGCCCATCCGCCCGTTTATCCGGTCATTCAAAAAAACAAAACAGGGAAATGTATGCCTGAAAAACAATATACCTATTCTGACAATAATGAACCATCCGAAGATACCGATACCCGAAGCGACGGTCAGAAGCTTCAAAAAGTCAGAACGTTCTCGTCTCTGAAATTTCCTGATTTCCGTCTGCTGTTTGTCGGCACGACGCTGACCAACGCCGCACAGTGGCTGATGCAGGTTACCCTGAGCTGGCTGGTCTACGACATGACCGGCTCGGGAACGATGGTCGGAACCGTCAACCTGTTACGTTCGGTATCATCGATTGCCATGATTCCGATTGCCGGTATACTCATCGACAGGCTGTCGCGCCGCAAGTTGCTTATCATCAATAACTCCTGGCTGTTTACGATTACCGCCGCCATCGGTCTCCTGCTCGTTACCGGGCACCGCGAAATGGTTTTTATTTTCATTTTTTCATTTTTAGGAGGTTTTGCCGGAACTATCGATAATGCCCTCCGTCAGGTGATGGTGTTCGACCTCCTGCCGCGGTCGCACACACCGAACGGCATGGCCCTTATCCAAACCGGCTGGAGCATCATGCGGTCGTTCGGGCCGGCTATCGGCGGCTTTCTGCTCGCCTGGTCAGGTGCCGGCGGTAACTTCCTCATCCAGGCGTCGGCCTATATCCTCATTATGATTACCATCCTGGGCATCAAATTTCCGAAAAAGAAAGCCGCTTCTATCGAAGGCTCGGCAATCGAGAATATCAAGGAAGGGTTCCGGTACATCAAAAGCAATCGGACTATCCAGACTTTCATGCTGCTCGGGTTCATTCTGCCCCTGTTCGTTATCCCCATTTATACAATTCTGCCGCCGATTTATGCAGCCGAAGTATTCGGTGATGATTCGGGAACGACCCAGGGATTCCTCATGGCAGCCGTCGGTGTCGGCGGTATACTCGGCGGATTCGTTACCGCCTCGCTCGGCAGCTTCGAGAGGAGAGGCCTGCTCCAACTCGGTTCGATGTTCATGGTCGGGCTGTCGCTGATAGGCTTCGCCCTGAGCCAAACCCTGCTCGTCTCCCTGCTGTTCCTCGCTCTCTCAGGGTTCTTCGAAATAATTTTCCTCGTCACCAATCAGACATTGATGCAGCTGGCTATCCCCACCGAGATACGGGGCAGGGTCACGAGCGTCGTCAACCTGAACATGGTGCTCATGCCCATCGGTAATATGATAATCGGCGTCGGGTCCGACCTGATGGGAGGACCGAAAGGCATCACCGTCGTTTTCTCCTGCGTCGTCCTCGTCGTCGTTGTCTGTTTCCTGATGTTCTCGAATACGATACGAAATTACCGAATCAGTCACGCCATCAACAGAGAGCACTAAACAGTATGGACGGAACGAAACGAGGCACCATAAAACCGGGTCTGCGGGTAGCCATCGTCCTGAAACAAGACCAGCCTACCGGCAAGCTGACCGAAGGAATTGTCAAAGATATCCTGACGAACTCACCGTCACATCCGCACGGTATCAAGGTACGGCTGACGAGCGGTCAGGTAGGGAGAGTTAAGGAAATCAAAGCCTAGCCGTTATCCGCCAGCCCCGAAACGGCATCGATGAATCCGTGACGGTTCAACCACCGGAGCGATTGAGTCATCCCGATACCGCCCGATTCAACAGCCCAAACCGATTCAGGAGCGCAGTCTTTCAGCATCCGGCAGACATCATCGAGAGGGATACTCCCCTGCCCGAGTCCGATATGCTCGTCCGCCTGCCCGTGATTATCGTGGAGATGGACATAGCCGATGTGTCTCCCCAGCACGCGTATCCACACCGCCAGCGGTTTGTCCGAATACACGCGGGCATGACCGATATCAAGATTGACATCGCAGTTCGGCATACCGGTTTCACGAATCATATCCAGCAGTATTTCAGGTCCGCTGTCCATGACATTTTCAATATGCACCCTGACGGATTCCGGAGCTTCGGATAAAAACGCCCGCCAGAAAGCAACCGACTTCCTGTACCATTCCCGGAGAGAATGCTGCGAGGGGTCATAAATCGAATGCACGATAATGTGATGCATATCGAGCTGAATAGCTGTCTCGCAGGCAAGCCGGTACACTTCGAGCGTCCGGTTACCGACTGACCGGTCGGCACTGACCGGGTCGAGGCCGAGGTAAGGAGCATGCAGCGCCCGGCCGGAAATACCGGACATACTGCCGGCGATGGTCCCGACAGCATCCGCATTTCCGAGAACATCAGCCTCAGAAAAATCAGAAACCTCGATGCCGTACCCGTTCGCCCGGCACAGACCGGCGGTTCCTTCAATGTGGCCGAATTCGGAACTGTGGCAAAGGAAGAGTGTCGTCATATTCTGGTATCTATCGTATCACCTTTTCCTATCCGTACCTACCCGTTTTTTACGGGTTGCCGTCATCGTTTCGCAGGTGTATAATCTCTCCAATAAAACCTGCACCTTTCACCCGAAAAAGGAGCAGCCATGGGAACGTACGAACCGTACATCTGCACTGAACTGTTCAAACAGGACATGCTTCCCGGCCCCAATCCGGAAGAAAGGAAAAAGCTGGCCGCCCGCGGCCAGAGAATCAGCATGGAACACGTTCTCTGGCTCGATAAAGACATTATCCCCAGCGCTTTTTACGGTGAAACCACCTGGGTCTGGCCGCAGCATTACCCCGGCCAGATACCTCCGGACGAACTCGCCAGAATACCTTCGAACCCGAAACCGATGTTTGCCCACGTCCATGATTTTCCCGAACTGCTGTCCTGGTGGGGGACCGACCCCGACCACCCGGAGGACACCAGCGGGATGGCAATGATTATGGGAGACGAAGAAATACCGCTGCCGGCAAGCTGGGTAGCGTACATTCCTGCCGGTATGCAGCACATGCCGGTCAGACCTTCCGGGGCACGGGTGACTTCGAACCCGGTTTGCCACTGGACGTCCGGCCCTGGATACTATACCCGGGAAGAAGAACACCCGGAGGATTCACGACAGCAGCCGGTACCTGGACATCCCCTGAAAACAACGCAGGAAAACCTGAAATATTTCGTCTTCGGCGGGCAGCACTCCGCCGCCAGACCGGCTTTCATGTGCCGGACAGACCCCCGTTATACCCGCCCGATAGCTATCATCAATGATGAAGTCATCCCCGGCGCCGAGTTCGGCTGCGAAACGATGTGGCTGCTGCCGGGCGACCATTCGGCCTCCGGGCAGAAACTGATGGAAAAACACACGGAACCTTTCGGGACAACAATCGTCATCCACGCCATGAACTATGACGATATCACCGACCTGTGCGCCGAAGCTGAACTGTGGATTGGCGGAGAAAAACATATCATCAGAAAAAGTTTCGGGGCATTCATCCCGCCGAATGTCGAACAGGGACCTCTTATTATCAGAAACATCGAAAAACAGCTCTTCTTCCTGATGTCTTACCCGGTCGGGCAAGGCATCGGGAAATATACCCTAATCTAGTCCGGAACCGAAGGAAAGGGGTATTCCTTCAAATGCACCGTTACCAGTCCCTCTTCTGAACCTGACCTGTTGTCATACCGCTTCTCCCACTCCTGCCACAATGAAAAGGAGGTATATATGGACCTGGGACTCAAGGACAAGGTAGCACTGGTTACAGGCGCCGGCAGTCAGATAGGGTTCGGAAAAGCCGTCTGCCTGACGCTGGCAAAAGAAGGCTGTGATATCGCCGTGAACGACAAAAACCCCGACGATGCCGAAAAAACAGCCGCTGAAGTGCGTCGTACCGGACGGAAGGTTGTCGTCGTGCCGGCAGACGTCACGAAAAAAAGCTCGGTTCAGGCAATGGTGGAAAAGGTTCTGAATGAATTCGGAAGAATCGACATCCTCGTCAACAACGCCGGCGGCGTTATCCGGGGCGGTGAGTTTCTCGAACAGGATGAAGAAAACTGGGACAGGAATATCAATCTGAATCTGAAAGGAGCCATGTTCTGCTCACAGGCGGTCATACCCGACATGATGAAACGTCAATACGGAAAAATCGTCAACATTACGTCGAGTGTCGTCAAGATGGCCTTCTCCGGCGTTTCTCCCTATGCCATCGCCAAGGGCGCCAATTACGTCTTTACCCGGGGACTCGCCAAACAGATGATTACCAACGGTATTACCATCAATTCGGTCGCTCCCGGCTGGGCGCTGACGAATTTCGACGACACACCGCCCGACGAAATAGTAAAAAACTTCACACCGCATACCCCGATAGGAAGAGCGACAACCGTTCAGGATATCGCCAATACCGTGGCATTCCTGGTATCGGACGTTTCAGCCGATATCGTCGGGCAGATTATCTGCGTCGACGGCGGCTCGACAATGCAGTAAAGAAAGGAAATGAAAGGAACCGTATGAAAATAACGAAAGTAGAATGTTATCCCATTTCATTCCCGAGAGAACGCCCCGGCGGAACGACCATCGGCATGCCGAGCGTCTTCATCAAGGTCCACACCGATGAAGGAATCGTCGGCATGGGTGAAACCGGCCATATCGCGGAAGATTACATCGGCAGCACTCAGGAATCGATAATCGCCATGATTGCCGGTGTTTTCGCACCAAAAATTCTCCTCGGCGAGAACCCCTTCAACATCGAGAAAATAATCGCCGCAATCGATGTCGCCACGAAGAACAACAACCAGGCAATCGATGCCGTCGATGCGGCGCTCTACGATATCATGGGGAAAAAACTCGGGGTACCGGTGTATGAGCTTATCGGCGGTCTCTCCACGCCGAAAATACCCCTCAGCATGGTTATCAACGGCGGCACGCCGGAGCAGCTTGCGCAAAAAGCCAGAGAAGCCCTCGAAACCGGGTTCACCAGTGTCAAGCTGAAGGTCGGGCACATGTCGCGGACAACCGTGGCGCAGGATGTCGCCAACCTTGAAGCCATCCGGAAGGTTATCGGCTACGATGCCAGGCTGGCAATCGATGCTAACGGCGGCTGGGACTACCTCGAAGCGCTCAATGCTCTCAGAAAAATGGACAAGTTCGACCTTTTCATGGCGGAACAGCCGGTACCGTGGTGGGACATCGACAGCCTCGCCAGGCTTCGGAAGAAAGTTGCCACCCCAATCTGCGCCGATGAATCCGCCACCGAACTCAGCCACCTTCTTGAAATCATCGAGAAAGACGCTGCCGACGCCCTCTTCATCAAACTCGCCAAAGTCGGCGGTATCTGCAAGGCATTGAAATGGGTATCGATCGCCCAGGCGGCTGACCTGCCGGTCATGTGCGGCTGCATGGGCGGGTCCGGCTTCGAAGCCTCGCATCAGGGACATTTCCTGGCAGCCTCCGCCTGGATGGGCAGGCTCGAACAGGAAAACCTCGGGCCGATGCTCCTCCACGACACCTACAACACCGTCAAACCGAAGATTAAGAAAGACCTTTCGCTTAATGTTCCGCGCTACGAAGGCGGCTACCTGTACGTACCGGAAGGGCCGGGACTCGGCGTCGACCTGAATGAGCCGATACTCCGGAAACTCATAACCCCCGGGAAAAAGCCGGTTATCGTCGGGAAATAAACCCGTTTCCGAAACAAGCGAAAATCCGGGGCGGGTGCACCCGCCCCCACCCGGTTGAACGAATTTGTAATGAGGTACTGCATATGGCAGGAAGACAGTATGAACACCTGATGACCTTTCCGAAACCGAGCCAGATACACTCGCATGACAACGGACGACTGGTATTCAACGGCATGATGGTGCGGTATAACGACCTCGGCTATGACATGACGATGGGGCACCAGTTCGTCACCAAGCCCTTCGTATCGAACAACCCGACCCATGTCCATAACTTCCAGGAATTTCTCGCCTGGTACGGCGGGAATCCGAACGACCCCGAAGATTTCGGCGGAGAAGTCGAACTCTACATGGGTATGGAGCTCGAAAAGTACGTCTTTACAAAACCGGTCATCGTTTCCCTCCCGGAAGGTCTACCGCACTGCCCGATGGCCGTAACCAGAATTGACCGGCCGATTATCCAGGTAGAGATAATGCTCATCGGGGCAGACGCGAAACGTGACCCGGTGGCATTCGATGAATCCGGCGGGAAAAAGATGAACGACATCATGAACGACCTCCTCGAAAGGGTCTATACAAAACACCATCTCAAAGACAGAGTATAGACCGGAAGACGAACATGCCGCATCCGGTCTGACATTGCTCAGCGTTCGTAACGTTCGGCACGCTCCGTTACAGGGGTGTGCCGGGCTTTTTTCGTGCTTCTGCAGTACTAATACTTTCCACGGTATGGTATAGTAAAATCAGGGAAATAAACAGTTAAGCAGGAGCATAACCTTGACAATCAGAATCGTTACCGACAGCACCGCCGACATTCCGCAGGCATTAGCCGAAGAACTCGGTATTACCGTCGTTCCTTTATACGTTCGTTTCGGGCACGAGGTGTACCGTGACGGCGTCGACATCTCCGGGGAAACATTCTACCAGAGACTGACAACCGACCCCATACACCCGACGACGTCACAGCCGAATCCCCAGGACTTCGCCGAGGTATACACAAAGCTGGCTGAAGAAGCCGACGGCATCATCTCGGTTCATATTTCAAGCAAACTCAGCGGCACCTGCAGCTCGGCACTCCAGGCAAAGCAGCTGATGGAAAACCGCTGTCCGATTGAGGTCATCGATACGTTATCCGTTTCGATGGGAATCGGCCTGGTTGCCACCTTCGCCGCCCGGCTTGCCGCTTCTTCGAACGATTTTTCTTCAGTCGTCAAAGAAGTAAAAGATTCCGTACCGAAAACCCACCTTTGGGCACTTTTCGATACCCTCAAGTACCTTGCCATGGGCGGCCGCATCGGAAAATCGAAAGCATTGATGGGCTCTATCCTCAATATCAAACCGATACTGGCCATGAAAGACGGCGAACTGGTACCGGCTACGAAAGCGAGAAGTCAGGCAAAAGGCTTCGATATCCTCGAAGATTTCGCCAAAGGCTGTCAGGATATTCAGGACATGTCCGTCATGTACACCACCACCCGGGATGAAGCGCAAAGCTTTGCCGAACGATTACAGCCGCTCGTCAAACAAAAACAGGTGGTAACAGCCAGAATCGGTCCGGCAATCGGTGTTCATGCCGGTCCCGGGGCCATGGCGCTGTCTGTCAGAGAAGCTTAACCGCTGCCGCACCCGAAAAAGATGAGAAAAAACCCTGATTGTCTTTATCTGCGGATAATAGACAATCAGGGTTTTTATTATCCCGTTATGTTCTTATCATACCCCTCTTGACAATTCATGAGATATTCATTATTGTTGAATATACCTAGACATGCTAGGTATGCATCTTCACATTATTGACTGATACAGGAGGGAACAATGCCCAGGGTAGGAATCGTTACCGATACCGTTGCCTGTCTGACTCAGGAAGATATTCAGAAATACGATATCCAGGTGGTTCCCATTCTCCTCCATATCAACGGCCGGCTGTACCATGACATGACGGACATCACCCCGGAAGAATTCTGGAAAACCGCCTCTGATGTCAAGGAATTCAGCACCGCCGCACCGGCGCCGGCCGACTTCATCAAAGCATTCGACAAACTCGGACGGACAACGGACAGTATCGCCTGTACCTTCGTCTCGAAAGCCCTGAGCGCTACCTGGGAATCAGCTGTCCAGGCGCGCGACCTCTTTGTCAAAGACCATCCGGAAATAAAGGTAGAAATTATCGACAGCCGTA
This sequence comes from uncultured Dehalococcoidales bacterium, assembly GCA_964433075.1. Lineage (GTDB taxonomy): Bacteria > Chloroflexota > Dehalococcoidia > Dehalococcoidales > UBA2162 > MGML01. The sequence continues at coordinate 2,923 of CAYSQK010000001.1, read as the reverse complement.
CCGCCTCCGGTGCAGAAGGATTCATCGTCCTCGAAATGGCCCGTGCCGCCGAAGCGGGTAAAAGTCTGTCGGAAGTAATACAGGTCGCTCAGGACATGATACCTCGTGTCCGCTATATGACCGCCCTCGATACATTGAAACTTCTCATAAAAATCGGCCGGGCGCCGAAAACAGCCTACATGGGTGAACTGTTCCAGGTAAAACCGATTATCGGGATGGTCAACAACACCGGTGAAGTCGAAAATATCGGTCGGGCCCGCGGTACCGACAAAGCCATGCAGAAAATGGTCGAGTTGATGGAGCCGTATATCGACCCGGGAAAACCCGTCCATATCAACGTCCACTACAGTTCTTCTCCGGAAAACGGAGAACTACTGAAAACAATGGTTGTGGAAAAATATAAACCCGTTGAACTCTACTACACGCCGTTCTCACCCGTCATGGGCGGAGCGGTCGGCCCGGTCTTGTCCGTATCATTCTATTCTGAAAAATAAACACTGTACGGTTATGAAAGATGAATGCGAAAGCTGTTCTTGACGGTTACGATTTAAAGAATCTTTTTCACGCCGGTGCCGACTGGCTGGAAACGATTATCGATGATATCAATGCCCTGAACGTGTTTCCGGTGCCTGACGGCGATACCGGTACCAACATGGTTGCCACACTCCGCGCCAGCCTCGAAGCCGCCGCTGCCTCCAACGGCAGTGTTGCCTCGGTTGCCTATGCTATCGATAAGGGTGCCCTCATGGGAGCGCGCGGCAACAGCGGCGTTATTCTCTCTCAGATACTGCACGGCATGGCTGAAGAACTGAAAGGGAAAGAAATAATCGACGCCGATACCTTCGCCAGAGCGTTGGAGAACGCGTCGGACACAGCTTACACATCGTTGACCCATCCGGTCGAAGGAACGATGTTGACGGTTATCCGGGATGCCGCCTCAGCCGCCCGAAAATCAGCCGATACTCCCGGGGCAACCTTCGTTTCGGTGCTGACAGCAGCCGTTCACGGCGCCAGGGCGTCCGTCATGGAAACCCCCGGTCTCCTGCCTGTCCTGAAAGAAGCCGGTGTCGTCGATGCCGGCGGGCACGGATTATTCACATTCCTCGAAGGTGCCCTCCTGCACATCAGCAGCGACGGACACGGCCGGGTACCCGAATTACTTTCTCACGGTCGACCGCTCGTTAAAGGAAATAACAATCACGCTGCCGATGAAATATTCTACGGATTCTGTACCCAGTTCATGATAGAAGGTGAAAACCTGAAAGCAAAAGAAGTGCGGGAAACGCTCGAAAACCTCGGAGAATCACTGATTGTCATCGGAGACGAATCCACCCTCCGGGTACACATTCACACGAAAGATACCGAATCGGTCATGCAGGCCGTATCGCCGTTCGGGACCGTCACCGATATCGAAATCGGTGACATGGATGAACAGCACCAGGATTTCCTCATGATACGGCAGTGTAATCAAGGGAAAATCGGGACGGCCGTCATCGCTGTCGTTAACGGTCCCGGCATGGTCAACGTATTTGCCGACCTCGGCATTGCTGCCGTCGTCCCCGGCGGCCAGACAATGAATCCCAGCACCATGGACATTCTTCAAACAGTTGAAAAAGTCGATTCGGATAACGTCATCATCCTGCCGAACAACAAGAATGTTATTTCGACCGCCCTCCTCGTCCGGTCGCTCACCGAAAAAACGGTTACCGTCATTCCCACGAAAACCGTTCCACAGGGTATTTCAGCCATGGTGGAATACGTCCCCGAAGCTGATTATCAGAGCAACATCGACCGGATGACCGCCGGCTTCCGGAATGTGAAAACAATCGAGATTACCACCGCAATCAACTCAGTGAATATCAACAACCTGGATATCAAACAGGGAGACGTTATCGGTCTGCTCGACGGCAAACTGATTGCCGACTGCACTGATGCAGCCGACTGTATCCTGAAAATTTGTGAGATAATCGACCTCGCTCAATACGAACTTGTCACCGTCTACTACGGAAAAGATATAAATAAAGCCGAAGCGGAAGAAATCAGCCGCCGGATAAACGAACAATACCCTGACATCGAACTCGGTCTGATCGACGGCGAACAGCCGCACTACCGGTACATCATATCGGTCGAATAACCCGTTTCGTTCTTTTGTGCAGCGCACGCCTTTTTATTAATTGTTTTTAACCCCGATATTTGTGCACATTTTTCATCAGTCGCCGCTTTTTCAAGCAATACAAGTTGACAAATTGTGTGTCAAATCTTACACTACGTAGTGAGTGTCTTTACTTTCTATTAACTTCACAACGTGATAATGAAAGAAACAAAATAAAGGATGCTCGTACCCTGCGTCCGTGATGGAAGGATGTGACCCGCGTGACCGAAAATTTGACCAGAGACCAGCTCGTATCAGAGATAGCCGAACTGCGGCAAAAACTCTCGGTACTGGAGGAGTCTTTAGCACACCGGATACTTCCTGTAAAAAGAATCGATGTTCTTGATACCATCGATGACATGGTTGCATTCCAGGACACGGACATGCACCTGTTGTGGGTCAATCAGGCCGCTGCTGCATCAGTCCGGAGCGCCCCCGAAGCCCTGGTGGGAAAGAGATGTTACCAAATCTGGCACAACCGGAAAGACCCGTGTCCCGGTTGTCCGATACTCAAAGTGCACTCCACCGGCAAAAAACAATCGGCCGAAATGGCAACATCAGACGGCAGACACTGGCTCGTCCGCGGCCTGCCGCTGCTGAATGATGAAGGAAATATCACCGGCGTCATCGAAATCACTTCCGATATCACCCGGCACCGAAAAAACGAAGAAGAATTACTGGTCAGAGCCAGAATGCTTGACAGCGCCTCTGACGGTATCTGCCTGATAAACCCCGGCGGAGAATTCATCTACGCCAATGATGTTTTCTGTA